>DASYLG010000234.1:0-7446 GCA_036009685.1 Iamia sp.
GAAGGCCACGCCCAGCAGGAGGTCGTCGTGGAGGATCGCCAGCTCCGGCGCCCACAGCCCGACACCGAGGACGAAGGCCGCCGCCGCCCCGCAGCCGGCGACGAGGGCCAGGCCGTAGGTCCGGGTGACGAGCCGCCGGGCGCCGGCGCCGGACTCGGGGACGAAGCGGATCAGGCTCCGCTTCAGGCCCCCGGTCGCCAGGCTCGAGAGCAGCAGCATCGTCGAGACCAGGGCCGACCCGATCCCCACCTCGGCGGCGGTGTAGCTGCGGGCGGCGATGACCCAGTAGGGCAGCCCCAGCACCGACGTGATCCCCGACGTGAGGATCAGCGCCAGCCCCCCGCTGGTGAGATGCGATCGCGGCCCCCGCCGTCGCCACGCCGGCCTGTCCTCGTCGTTCCGTGTGCGGGAAGCCACCGGTCCGGTGGTTTCGCGCCCACGGTTCGATGGGGTGGAGGGCGTCGAGCGGGTGGCGATCACGGGAGGTCCCAGATCTTCACCCGGTCGATCAGGAAGCGGGCCGGGAACGGCGTCGCCGCGGTCGGGGCCCCGGCGTCGCCGCCGATGGCCAGGTTGGCGATCAGGTACATGGGCTCCGACGGCACGGCGGCACCGGTGACGCGGAACCGCTCGACGCCGTCGATCGACCAGACCAGGAGCTTCGGCGTCCAGTCGAGGGTGACGATGTGCCACCCGATGGACAGGTCGGCGGTCCGCACCTCGCGGCGCTTCCGGGCCCCGGTGGCCGGATGGAAGGTCAGCGCCGGGAGGTCGGGGGCGTCGCCGCGGACCTCGAGCAGGTCGATCTCGGGGAGGGGCTCGTTGGTGACCGGCAGCATCCAGATCGCCGGCCAGGTCCCCTTCCCGGTGGGGATCCGGAACCGCACCTCGACCCGCCCGTAGGTGAAGGCGACCCGGGGCTTGTCCTGGGGCCGGTCGCCGGGGCGGCCGCTCGAGATCATGCCCGAGACGTAGGGGAAGTGGCGCCCGTGGGCGTCGACCGATCCGGGCTGGGCCTTGAGGCGCAGCATCCCGTCCTGCACGGTCACCTGCGACCGCTGGTACCACTCCAGCTCGCCGTTGGTCAGGATCGTGCAGCCGTTGGGTGCCCACCAGTGGCACGTGCCCCACTTCGCGCTCAGGGTGGTCCCCGAGAAGTCGTCGGCGAACCGCAGCCGGCCGACGGCCGGCGCCTCGGTGGGGCAGCCAACGGCGAGCAGGACGGTCACCAGCACGAGGGCGGCCCCGAGGCCGGTGCGGCGCATCACGCGGCCCGGCCCCTCCGGGCTCGATCGACAGCGGCGACCACGTCGCCGGCGCCGACCCGGCGGGCGACGCGCCACGCCTTGGTCCGGATCGGCTCGGGGAACGGGGCGACGGGGTGGTCCCGGCCGTCGAGCACGGCGGCGAGACCGTCGACCTCGACGTCGTGGAGCAGCGTCACCCGGGCCAGGGCCAGGGTGTCGTCGTCACGGCTGCTGAGCGCCTCGCGCACGGCGCAGGCCGAGTCGTACCCGGCGGCCACGACGGCCGCCCGGACCCGCCGGTCGTGGTAGCCGTGGGGGTAGGCGAAGGACCGGACGGGGGCGCCGAGGTGGGTCGAGATCTCCCGCCGGCTGTGGCTCACCTCGTCCTCGATGGCCCGGCGCCGGAGGGTGTCCAGCTCGGGGTGCGTGAGGCTGTGGGCGCCGATCTCGCAGCCCTCGGCATCGAGGGCGCGGACCTGGTCCCAGGTGAGCATGGCCGGCGGCGGGCCGCCGATGTCGTCCAGCCAGTCGGCCGTCCCACCCAGGGCGCCGGCCACCACGTAGAGGGTGGCGGTGAGATCCCGTTCCCGCAGGGCGGGCCAGGCGTGCTCGGCGAAGTCGGCCAGGCCGTCGTCGAACGTGATGACGACCGGCCGCTCGGGCATCTCCCGCTCGCCGCGGTAGGCGTCGACCAGGTCGCTCACCCGCAGCGGGGTGAGCCCCCGCGCGACGATCAGGTCGAGGTGGGCGGCGAAGCGGTCGGGGTGCATCACCCAGGGCTGCAGCCCGGGGGGCGCGCTGGGTGCGACCCCGTGGTAGAGCAGGACGGGCACGGGGGCGGGCATCATCGGGCCGCTCCGGCCAGAGCCCGTCGGGTGCGGACGTAGCGCCACGGGCCCGAGAGCATGCCGGCCCGCTCGACCCGGGCCAGCTCGCGGTGGGTGTCCGGGCGACGGCGGTTGCGGGGCGACGAGGGGGCGAGGGCGTGGCGGGCGCCCCGAGCGGCCCGGCTGGCCATGTCCAGGGCGGTGGCGGGCCGGGCGACGACCAGGCTGGTGAGGTAGGCGGTCAGCCCGGCGCCGTAGCCGTAGACCTGGCGGCGCAGGGCGTCGTAGTCCCGGTGGTGGTGGTGGAAGACGATGGCGGCCGGCTCGTAGACGAGGCGGTGACCGGCGGCCAGGACGGCGTGGATGGCGGCCAGGTCGTCGCCGCCGAGGGAGCCGCTGCCGGCGCCGAGGGCGTCGTCGAACCCGCCGAGACGGCGGAGGGCGTCGGTGGCGAAGGCCATGTTGGCGCCCGAACCGTAGGTCCCGGCGGCGTAGGGGAACAACCGGTCGCGCTGGGCCTCGACGGCGGGGTCGACGATGCGGCGCTCGAAGCCCTTGGCGAACCCGGCGGCCCGCTCGATCCACCACTGCTCGGGCGTGCGCAGCTCGGCCGGGAAGATCAGGCCGGTCACACAGGCAACGTCGTCGGCGGCGGCGAAGGCGGCCTCGATGCGGGCCGTCCACCACCGGTCGACCAGCACGTCGTCGTCGGTGAAGGCGACGTGGGGCGTGGCGACGTGGGGGAGGGCGGCGTTGTGGGCCCGGGCCAGGCCGGGCCGGTCCTCGCGGACGTAGACGACCCGGGGGTCGTCGCCGTGGAGCTCGGCGATCAGCTGGGCGGCGGCCTCGTCGCTCGGGGCGTTGTCGACCACGACCACCCGGGCCGGCGGCGCGGCCGAGGCCAGGACCGAGGCGAGGGCCCGGCGCAGCGCATCGGGCCGGTCGCGGGTGGCGATGGCCACGGTGAGGTCCCGGGCGTCGGGATCGACCGGCGCCCGGTCGGCGGCGGTCCAGCGGTCCGGCTCGACGGCGGCCGCGAGGGCGTCGGGGTCGAGGCCCCGGACGGGGACGAACAGGTCGACCACGCCCACCGGGACCGACCCGCGCCGGAGCAGGCCGCGCACGGCGCCGGTGCTGCCGGTGACGCGGGGCAGGGGGGCGTCGAGGTCGAGGTCGAGGACGCCGGAGGAGGCGTCGACCGTCGCCGTCACGGGCGCCGGGCCCGGCGGCCCCGCAGGTACTCGAACGAGACGAGGGCGGTGCCGGCCACGATCGAGGCCGCGCTGGTGGCGCCGGCGCGGTCGAGGCGGGCGGCCCGCACGGCGTTGCGGGCCAGCGCAGCCGGCAGGGTGCGGGCCACGTAGGTCCGCTCCGAGGCGGTGGCCTGGTCGGCACCGGTGCGGTCGGCCACGCCGGCCTTGGACCGGCCCTCGGCCCGGCAGCGGCGCACGAAGTAGTCCCAGGATGCCCGCTCGGCGGGGACCCGGTGCCAGACGCGGGCGGCGGGCTCGAAGATGATCTGGCCGTCGGCGTGCAGCTGGAGGGCGCGGATGCACAGCTCGGTCTCCTCGCAGCCGGCGCCGTCGTCGCCCTGGCGGCCGAGGCCGCTGTCGAAGCCGTCCAGCTCGACCAGCACGTCGCGCCGGAACGACATGTTGGCGCCGATCAGGTTCCGGACGGGGGAGCGGACCTCGGGCAGGCCGCGGTAGGTGCAGCCGACCACCCAGTCCATCTCCTCGGTCATCCACGCCGGCCGGGCCGTCTCCCAGCTCGGGAGCACGGCGCCGCCCACGGCGAGCACCGTCTCGGACCGGTAGGCGTCGATCAGCCGCTCGACCCAGTCGATGTCGGCGTGGGCGTCGTCGTCGATGAAGGCGACCACATCGCCCAGGGCGGCGTGGACGGCGGTGTTGCGGGCACCCGAGAGCCCCTTGGGACCCGTGCTGGCCAGCACCCGGACGCCGTCGAGCTCGTCCTTGACACGCTCGAGGAGGTCCTGGTTGTGGTCGACGACGACGAGGACCTCGGACGGGACGATGGTCTGGCGCCGGAGGCTGTCGACCGAGCGGACCAGGTCGTCCCAGCGCAGGAGGCTGTGGGTGCAGACCACGGCGGTGACGCTGAGGGGCTGCGCCCGGCGGGCCTTCTGGTGCGGGTGCTGGGGCCAGGAGTCGAGCGGGGCGTGGGTGGTGAGGGCCACGGCCTCGCGGGGGTCGTCGGTGCCGGTGGGCAGGGCCGCCCGGGCCAGGCGGTTGCGCTCCACGACGATGGTCCGCAGGACCCGGAAGCCGTCGCGGATCGTGCGCAGGTTGCTGGTGCCGTTGACCCGCTCGGCCTCGAAGCTGGGCACCTCGCGCACGGCGAGGTCGGCGCTGAGGGCCCGGATGTTCATGTGCGTCTCGATCTCGAACCCGGGGGCCCGGCCCTCGAGGTACGGCAGGACGTCGCGCCAGCAGGCGTTGTAGCCGTAGCAGAGGTCGGAGAAGCGGCCACCGTAGGCGCGCCGGACGATCTCGGTGAGGCCGCGGTTGCCGACCTTGCGGATCAGGCTCATGTCGTCGGTGGCGCCGCCGTGGACGAAGCGGGAGCCCTTGACGAAGTCGGCCCCGGAGAGGAGGGCGTAGACGTAGCGGGGGATCTCGGCCGGATCCATCGACCCGTCGGCGTCGAGGGTCACCAGGATGTCGCCGGTGCTGGCGTGGAACCCGGTCATCAGGGCCCGGCCCTTGCCCGGCTCGGGGTCCTCGACGATGACGACGTCGGGACGGAGGCGCCGGGCCTCGGCGATGGTGTCGTCGGTCGAGCGGCCGTCGACGATCACGACCTCGTCGACCCACTCGGGGATGAACGGCAGGACGTGGCGGAGGTTCTGCTCCTCGTTCAGCGTCGGGATCACCACCGACACGCGGGGCATGGGGCTGCGGTGGAGGGTGGGGCGCTGGCGGCGATCGGTGCGCCGGCGATCGGGGTCCGGGGCGGTCGCCCGCCGGACGTCGGGTGGCCGAGTGGCCGCCGGCCGTGTCGGGTTCCTCGGCACGCTCGCCGCCGGTGCCGGCTCTGTCGTCGTCACGTTTCCCCACTCCTCGCGTTCCTTGCGGACACACTGAGGCTAACCACGTAACGTGGTGAGGACAAGGCCAGGATCACGATGAGTGGTGGGGGGTGTCTCTGACCTGGGAGTGTTCAGGAGGACGCCATCCGCCGTCCACCGGCACCGATCACGCTCAGCGCCCCCATCACCGCGAGGAGCAGACCCGGCGACCACGCTCCGGAGTAGAGCAGCACCTGCGACACGAGGATGGTCAACCCGGCCGCCCCGGCGCCGCCGAGCACCCAGCGCTCGACCGACGCCCGGGCCTCGAGCCGGCGGGCCAGCACCAGGGCGGGCACGCCCAGCACCGCCCAGACCACCAGGGGCGCCCGCACGACGACCGGCAGGTCGGCGGTGACGGCCCCGGCGGCGAGGGCGAACGACGGGATCACCACGACCAGCAGCCGGGGCATGGGCCGGGGCATCGGGGTCAGGGCGTCGGACACGGGACCATCTTGGCCGGGGGCCACGGACCTACTGTGGCCCCGTGCTGCGGGACCGGTGTCGGACGAGGTGGCGGTGAGGGCAGAGGTCGTGCGGCCCGAGGACCTGGGCCCGGCGGAGACGGCGCGGTGGATCGAGCTGCAGGAGGCCGATCCCGAGCTCGCCAGCCCGTTCCTGCGCCCGGAGATGGCGGTCGCCATCGGGCGGCAGTGGCCCGACGCCCGCGTCGCCGTCCTGCACGACGGGCCCGAGGCCGTCGGGTTCCTGCCCTTCCACCAGGGGCGGCTCGGCGCCGGGCGGGCCCTCGGTCTCGGCCTGACCGACTGGCAGGGCGCCATCCTCGCCCCCGGCACCCCCTGGGACGCCGGTGCCCTGCGGCGGGCCACCGGGCTGGCCGTGTGGGAGTTCGACCACCTCGTCCCGAGCCAGGCCGAGGCCCTCGCCGTCCGCCCGCTGGCCCTCCACGCCTCCCCGGTGATGGACCTCTCCGGCGGGTGGGACGCCTGGGTCGCCCGGCGGGCCGGGTCCGGTCGCATCAAGAAGGCGCTCTACCACGGGCGCCGGCTGGGTCGACAGGTCGGTCCCGTCGAGTCCGAGCTCGACACCTCGGACCCCGCCGACCTCGACGTGCTGATGGGCTGGAAGTCGGCCCAGTACCGGCGCACCGGTCGGCGGGACCGCTTCGCCCAGCCCCAGATCCGCGAGCTGGTGCGCGACCTGGTCACCTCCCACACTCCGGGCTTCACCGCCCACCTCTCGACCATGCGGGTCGACGGTCGCACCGTCGCCGCGTGCCTGGCCCTGCGGTCGCACCACGTGCTGGCCCACTGGTTCCCGGCCTACGACACCGACCTGCACCGCTACCAGCCCGGGCTGGTGCAGCTGCTGGAGATGGTCCGCCTCTCGGCCGAGGACGGCGTCACGACCTTCGACCTCGGAGCCGGCGAGCACGACTACAAGGACAGCTTCAAGGACTCCGAGCTGACGGTCGCCAGCGGCACGGTCCACGGGCCGGGGCCGGCGGCGTGGCTGCACCGGGCCCGCACCGTCCCGCCCCGTGTGGCCACCGACTTCGTCCTGGCCCATCCCAAGCTGCGGCAGGCCGCCCGGCGCGGCCTCCAGCGGGTTGGCACACTGCGGTCATGACCACCCTGGAGGACCGCCCCCACACCGCCGTGCTCGTCATCGACGTGCAGACCGGCGTCGTCGAGAGCGCCCACGACCGCGACGCCGTCGTCGCCAACGTCGGCCGCCTCGTCGACCGGGCCCGGAGCGAGCAGGTCCCGGTCGTGTGGGTCCAGCACCACGACGAGAACACGGTGCGGGGCACCGACGGCTGGCGGATCGTCGCCGAGCTGGACCCCGGCGAGACCGAGCCCCTCGTCGAGAAGAGCTACGGCGACGCCTTCGAGGACACCGACCTCGAGACGGTGCTGGCCGGGCTGGGCGTCGGCCGGCTCGTCGTCGCCGGGGCCCAGACCGACGAGTGCATCCGGTCCACCCTCCACGGCGCGGTCGTCCGGGGCTACGACGCCATCCTCGTGAGCGATGCCCACACCACCGAGGACATCTCGGAGTGGGGGGCGCCACCGCCGGAGCTGGTCATCGCCCACACCAACCTGTACTGGGGCTCGCACACCGCCCCCGGCCGCACCGCCGGCACCGCCCCCACCGCCGACGTCCCCCTCACCGCTCCCTAGGAGACTGCTGAGCAAGGCGCTTCTAGGATTGGTGGTGGGTCCGGGGAAGTGGCCGTACCGAAGAGCTGGCGTGGAGAGGGTGTGAGCCGGTCGCCCTGGTTGGGTTGAACCCGTAGGTGTGGTCCCCTCCGTTGCCC
>DASYLG010000235.1:0-5705 GCA_036009685.1 Iamia sp.
GCCCAGGCCGGCGGAGAAGTACATGGTGTCGACGAGCCCACCCTGGCCGCCGTTGCCGAAGCGCAGGGCCCAGAGCTCGTCGATGACGATGCCGTTGCCGCTCTGGTCCTGGAGGGTGCCGTGGATGGCGCCGGTGGTGGGGTTGAAGGCGTGGATGCTCGGGTTGCCGTCGCCGTTGTTGCCGATCAGCAGCGCGCTGCCGAAGATCCCGTACGACGCCGGCGCGATCGCCGCGCCCCACGGGCTGTTGAGCGGGCCGTTGTTGATCCCGAAGGTGAGGTCGCGGACCCCGTTGGCGTTGAACCGACGGACGAAGCCGTTGCCGACCCCGTCCTCGGGCAGGCCGCCGCTGCCGACCTTGGCGTAGGTGACGTAGATCGAGCCCCCGATGGCCTGGACGTTGAACGGGTGGTACTGGTTGCCGACGGTGGTCGGGATGGTCGGGTCGGCGAACGGGAAGCTGACACCGGGCTGGAGGGCATAGCTCTCGTCGAACACGTCGATCGTGCCGTTGGCGAAGTCGGCGGCGTAGAGGAAGTCGTTGGTGCCGTTGTTGGCCTGGGCCAGGCCGGTGTAGACGTGCCCGGGGTGGCTGGCGGCGGTCGTGGCGGTGGCGCCGGAGGCCCAGGCCGAGATGTTGCCGGTGATCGACGCGTAGAGGAAGGTCGACAGCGTCGCCGTGGACGGGACGGCGAAGCCGTCGGAGACGTTGGCCACGACCCCGGTGGGCAGCCCGCCGGGGATGGTGATGGGTCCCTGGGTGGCGTTGCGCACGAGCCCGCCGCCGGCGCTGACGTACGGGCTGGCGGTGCTGCTGCCGTCGTTGGCCGTCCACAGAGGGCCGGTGGCGCGGGAGGCGAGGCCCCAGGGGTTGATCAGGACCGGGTCGAGGATCTCGGCCACGCCGGCCACGTCGGAGGCCAGGTTGACCTGCAGGTACGCCGATCCGGGGGGGATGACCGGGATGGCGCCGGCGGGCGCACCACCGGGTACCAGGGCCAGCAGCGTGGCCACGAACAGCACGGGGACGAGCGCGACGCCGACCCGGCGAATGCGGAGGGGACGAGCCATGGTGGAACCTCCAACGCAGGTGTGCCCTTGCGGTGACCCACCCGGGTCCCATCTGCACCTGCGGCAGCGGAGACTACGCCTCTGCGTCGAGCGCCGCCGGGGATGGAGACCGGGCGCCGATGGCGACCAGCGGGATGGTGCGGCCGGCCGCCGATGCGTCGCGCCGGTACCGGGCGAAGGCCGGGAAGACGGCGTCGGCGAGGGCCCACACGCGCTCTCGCTCGGCCTCGTCGTCGACCACCGTCGCCCGCACCGGCCGCCCCCCGAGGAGGACGTCGGGGTGGGCCCGGAGGTTGTGGAACCAGGCTGGGTGGTGGGGGTCGCCGGCGTTGGACGCGACGATCACCGTCCGGTCGCCGTCGGCCACGGTGATGACGGCGTTGCGCCGCCGGGTTCCGGACCGGGCGCCCCGGGTCTCGAGGACCGCGGTGGGGAAGACCAGGGTCGAGGCCAGCCGCCCGCCCGTCAGCCGCAGAAGCACCGGGTCGAGCCGCCAGGACACGTGGCGGGAGACGAAGCGGGCCACCCGGGTGGTGGCGAAGGCGGCGTACCACCGCTTGACCGCACCGGGCCGGGGCGGCACCGTCACGACGATCTCCGCAGGTGCCAGATGAGCAGGAACGGCAGCCCCTCGTAGGCCTCGACCACGGCGTCGGGAACGAAGGGGTAGGCGAGATGGCCGGCCAGCGTCTCGGCCTCGTGGGTCGGCTCGACGCAGTCGACGATCTCGAGGCCGGCGGCGCCGATGGCCCGCACGTAGTGGCTCACCGGGTGGTGGAGGTTGCGCACGTGGGCCAGCCCGCCCTCGTGGGGGAAGGCCGCCGTCCCGCCCACGAGCACCGACACCGGATGGATGTCGGAGAGGACGACGGTGCCGCCGGGCCGCACGACCCGCGCCAGCTCGGCCAGGGCGGCGCCGAGGTCGGGCACGTGGGTGAGGGCCAGCGAGCAGACGGCCAGGTCGACGGTCTCGTCGGCCAGGGGGAGGTCGAGCACGTCGCCCTCCTCGAACCGGGCGAGCGGCGTCTTGGCCCGGGCCACTTCCAGCATCTCGTGGGTGGCGTCGACGCCGACCACGTCCCACCCCCGGTCGACCAGGTGGGCGGCGTGGCGACCGGTGCCGCAGCACGCGTCGAGGGCCCGCCCGACCGGCAGGGCGTCGACGATCCCGTGGACCACCGGCTCCTCCCGGGCGATGGCCGGGTTGGGCCCGTCGTAGCTCGGGGCCCAGGCGGCGTACCCGGTGGCCACCGTGTGCTCGACGACCGGGATCTCGATGTCGTTGGGCGGCTCGTCGAAGCGGGCGGCGACGGCCCGCGCCTCGTCGATCCGGGGTCGCGCCCGGGCCGGGTCGACGAGGACGTGGCGCATGGCGGCCAGGCCGGCCAGGGCCACGAAGAACTCGCCGCTGGTGAACGTCGGCGGGGCACCCTCTCCCATGGCCGGACGGTACCGGTCAGCCGCCGGCCGCGTCGTCCGAGATCGGCAGGGTGAGGCGGACCTCCGTGCCGCGGCCGGGGGTCGAGCGGACCCGGACCCGCCCGCCGACCTCGGTCACCCGACCCCGGATCGACCGGCCCAGGCCGACCCCCTCGGCCACCTCGTCGACGTCGAAGCCGGCGCCGTCGTCGTTCACCGAGATCTGCACCCGCTCGTCGTCGGGGTCGACGAAGACCACGACCCGGCGGGCGGCACCGTGCTTGGCCGCGTTGGTCAGCGCTTCGCCGACCGCCCCGGCCACGGCCCGGATCACGTCGTCGGCCAGCACACCGGGGTCGTCGACGGCGGTGACCTCGACGTCCATCCCGTGGCGGGCCGTGGCGGTGGCGGCGACGTGGCGCAGCTCGGCCAGCAGGCTGCCCTGCACCCGGTCGATCCCGAACAGGAACTCGCGCAGCTCGCGCTCCTGGGTCCGGGCCAGGGTGGCCAGCTCGGAGTCGGTCGAGCGCCGTTGCACCACGGCCAGGGTCTGGAGGACGCCGTCGTGCAGGGTGCGGGCGATGTCCTCGCGGGCCCGGGCGGCGGCGATCTCGTCGGTGGCCTGCTGGAGCCGGCGCATCACCAGCCCGGCGGCGCCCCCCGCCAGGGCGTAGAGGAAGGTGGTGGACAGGAGCGACAGCAGGCCGGGCGAGCCCATGGCGTCGAGGTGCGTGCCGCCCCACCGGCCCAGCCCGATCACGGTGCCGGCGACGATCCCGCCGGACGGGCCGGCGACGATCCCGGCGGCCAGGGCGCCGGAGATGGGCCAGGCCGATCCCAGCGAGACGCGGTGGGGCCCGTCGTACACCCAGCCGTCGGCCACCAGGAGGCCGGTGCCCAGCCCCACCTCGGCGGCCACCACGGCCGGGTGGAACAGCAGCGCCGACCGCCACCGGCTGGCGGCGCCGAGGGCGAGCGAGACGACGGCGGTGGCGCCACACAGCACGACGGCGGCGTACGGGTGGGCCAGCTCCCGGCGGGAGACGTAGAGGACGATGCCCATCCACGCCCACGTGACGTAGCGGAAGACGGCCTGGCCGCCCAGGACGCCGCGCTCCAGCGGTGTCACCCGTCGCTCCACGCTCACCAGCATCCCACCCTTGCCCCCGCCCCCTGCCGAACCGGTGATCGGATCGGGCGGGAAGCCGCCGGATCCGATCGCCACTTCGGGGTGGGCGGGAGGCGGGTGCGAGGATCGGCGGGTGGAGCTGACCAGGGTGTGCGTCTTCTGCGGGTCGAACCCGGGTACCGATCCGGCCTACGCGGCCGAGGCCGACACCACCGGGCGGGCCCTGGCCGAGCGGGGGATCGGGCTGGTCTACGGCGGCGGCTCGGTCGGCCTCATGGGCCGGGTGGCGGCCGCCTGCATGGAGGCCGGGGGCGACGTCACCGGCGTCATCCCCGAGTTCCTCGACGCCGCCGAGGTGGCCAAGCGCGACATCACCCGGCTGGAGGTCACCTCGTCGATGCACGCCCGCAAGGCCCGCATGGCCGAGCTGTCCGACGCCTTCTTGGCCCTGCCGGGCGGGATCGGCACCTTCGAGGAGGCGTTCGAGACCATGACCTGGACCCAGCTCGGCGTCCACGACAAGCCCATCGGGCTGGTCGACGTCAACGGGTTCTGGGCCCCGGCCGCCGCCCTGCTCGACCGGGCCGTGGCCGACGGCTTCCTGGCCGCCGACGTCCGCGCCAGCATCGTCGTGGCCCCGACCGCGGCCGAGGCCCTCGACGCCTTCGGGTCGTGGCGGCGTCCGGCGCTCGGAAAGTGGACCGAGAAGGACGTCACGCTCTGAGCCGATCCCGCCGTCCGGGCTCGCTCGAAGTAGGCCGAACGGCCCATGTCCGACCGCTCTCGGCGTCCGATGGATCCAGGGTGGGAGGGACACAGGGGGGAGTCTTCGTCCCCTCCACCCTCCCAGGGGCCGGGAGGGTGGAGGCGGGCGGTAGGCTCGCCCCCACGAACCCACACGGGAACCACTCCGGTCCCGTCGAGGGAGGCAAAGGTGTTCGAACGCTTCACTGACAGGGCCCGCCGTGTGGTGGTGCTCGCCCAGGAGGAGGCTCGCCTCCTCAACCACAACTACATCGGGACCGAGCACATCCTGCTCGGCCTCATCCACGAAGGTGAGGGCGTCGCCGCCAAGGCGCTGGAGTCGCTCGGGATCTCCCTCGAGGCCGTGCGCAAGCAGGTCGAGGAGATCATCGGCCAGGGCACCCAGTCGCCCTCCGGCCACATCCCCTTCACCCCCCGCGCCAAGAAGGTCCTCGAGCTCAGCCTCCGCGAGGCCCTCCAGCTCGGCCACAACTACATCGGCACCGAGCACATCCTGCTCGGCCTCATCCGTGAGGGTGAGGGCGTGGCCGCCCAGGTGCTGGTGAAGCTGGGCGCCGACCTGTCGCGGGTCCGCCAGCAGGTCATCCAGCTCCTCTCGGGCTACTCCGGCCCCGGTTCGGGCCAGACCGGCTCCGGCTCGGAGAAGGCCGGCGCCACCTCGGGCGGTTCGGGCGAGGCGAGCCCCTCCGGCTCGCTGGTCCTCGACCAGTTCGGCCGCAACCTCACCCAGCTGGCGCGCGAGAAGAAGCTCGACCCGGTCATCGGGCGGAGCCGCGAGGCCGAACGGGTCATGCAGGTCCTCAGCCGCCGCACCAAGAACAACCCGGTGCTCATCGGCGAGCCCGGCGTGGGCAAGACCGCCATCGTCGAGGGCCTGGCCCAGTCGATCGCCGGCGGCGACGTCCCCGAGACCATCGAGGACAAGCAGCTCTACACCCTCGACCTCGGCGCCCTGGTCGCCGGCAGCCGCTACCGCGGCGACTTCGAGGAGCGCCTCAAGAAGGTGCTCAAGGAGATCCGCACCCGCGGCGACATCATCCTGTTCATCGACGAGATCCACACCCTCGTCGGCGCGGGGGCGGCCGAGGGCGCCATCGACGCCGCCAGCATCCTCAAGCCCATGCTCGCCCGGGGTGAGCTCCAGACCATCGGGGCCACCACCACCGACGAGTACCGCAAGCACCTGGAGAAGGACGCTGCCCTCGAGCGCCGCTTCCAGCCGATCAAGGTCGAGGAGCCCACCGTGGCCCACACGATCGAGATCCTCAAGGGCCTGCGCGACCGCTACGAGGAGCACCACCGGGTCACCATCACCGACCAG
>DASYLG010000236.1:0-6414 GCA_036009685.1 Iamia sp.
ACACTTCTAACGAAGTGTAGAGCCTCGATACGGTGGGTCGGTGACGAGACATCTGACGGTCGAGGACGTGCTGGGGGCGCTGGCGGGCGGGGCCCTCGACGAGGGGGCGCTGTTTCGGGGGCTCGGCCTCCGGGACGCCGACCACGGGGCGTGGGACGCCGCCGAGGCCCTGCTCGACGACCCCCGGATCGTTCGGCTGGCCGACGGCCGGGTCGCTGATCGCACCGCGCTCGTCGCCGGGCTGGTGGCCTGGCATCGGGTCACGACCGACGAGGCCCGGACCCGCACCATCGAGCTCGACCACGACGTCCTGCTCCTTGCCGTGGTGCTGGCCGACCCGCTGACGGCGACCGTGGGCGACGAGCTGGTGGAGCTGCGGATCCCCACCGACGAGACCGGCGCCCTCGACCCGGAGCGGGGTCCGCTGCTCGACCTGCCGGACGGGTGGGCGCCCGACCTCGCCGCCGGTGACCTGGTCGGGTACGCCGAGGACGACGACCACCTGGCGCTGGTCGCCGGTCCGGCGGCCGGCGACCTGCCGGCCGAGCCTGACCCAACCGTCGTGGCCGGGCTGCGCCGCGCCCTGGACGAGGTCGGCGACGAGCACCGCCAGCCGCTGCTGCTGGCGGCCGCCGACCGCGACGAACCCCCGGCCGGGGCGTGGGTGCTCCACCTCGACGAGGCCTGGTCGGTGCTGCTGGCCGACCACCCGGAGGTCGTGCAGGCCCTCGACCGTCCCCTGGCCGAGGTGGCGGCGGCCGCCGGCATTCGGGTCGAGGACGGGACCGTGCTCGGGCCCGACGTCACCGAGCCGGACCTGGCGCTCTACGCCGTGGGCCGGGACGTCATCCTCGACGCCTACCCGTCCGAGGAGCTCGAGGCCGGCCTCGCCGAGTCCGCCGGTGTCGCCTGGATGGCGCTCTCCGGTGGCGACGGCGCCGAGCTCCTGGACGTCAACGCCGCCGCCTTCCTGGGTGAGCCGGTCGTGGCCGAGGCGCTGGCGATCCGGATGTGGGACCTCGACGACGACGAGGCCGCCGCCGTGGTCGGGCGGGCTCGCGCCCTGGTCGCCGTCGATCCCGACGCCCCCGGGCCGGCCCTGGTCCTGGCCGAGGCCCTGGCGCGCACCGGCGCCCTCGACGAGGCCGGCGAGCTCCTCGCCGCCCGGGTCACCGCCCGCTCCTCGCCGGACCCGGAGGCATGGGCGGCCCTCCACGAGGCCCACGGCCAGATGCGCGCCTACGTCGGGGACGTGGCCGGCGCCCAGGCCGCCTTCCGCCGGATCGGCGACGGGCCCGCGGCCGACGCCCTCCAGCGGTGGCGTCCGACACCCCCGACCGGCGTGGGTCGCAACGACCGCTGCCCGTGCGGGTCGGGCCGGAAGGCCAAGCAGTGCTGTCTCCTGCACCCTCCGGCCCCCGACCTGGCCGCCCGGGTGCCGTTCGTGTGGTGGAAGCTCGAGCGGGCCTGCGTCCACTGGCGCCGGAACCTCGTCCCCCGCACCGCGTCGGCCACCCCGATGGTGGCGACCGTGGCCGTCGATGCCCACCTGGTCGAGGACGGCGCCCTCGCCACGCTGGCCCCGCGGCTCGCCCGCATCCTCCCCGCCGACGAGCGCGAGCTGGTGGCGGGCTGGACCGACGTCGCCCGGGGCCTGCACCTGGTCGAGGACGTGACCGCCACCGAGGTCGTGGTCAGGGACCTGCTCACCGACGACATCGCCCTGGTCGTCCCCGACCCCGCCGAGGAGCCGGCTGTGGTGGGCGATCTCTGGCTGGCGGTGCTCGTGCCCGGCCCCGGCGACCGGCACCACGCCGTGGGGCCCGTCATCCACCCGTCCCCGGGCACCCGCGGCTTCCTGGTCGAGGCGCTCGGCGCCGACCACGACGGCCAGGACCTGGTCGACCTGGTCACCGCCCTCCTGGACTGAGCCGGACGAGGGCGGCCGGCCGAGCCGCGCTCAGGCGGTGCGGACGAGGGCGAGCCGGCGGTCGAGGAGGGGGCGGACGGCGAGATCCTCGAGGTCGTCCCAGTCCTCGGCGTCGGCCACGGCCAGGGCGGCCCGCATCCGGGCCGCGGCATCGGCCAGCGGGACGTCGACGACGACCAGCTCGGGGTCGGCGGTGGCGTCGGCGGCGATGGCGTCGATCGGCGGGCCGAGGAAGAGGTCGCGCCCGAGGCCGTCGAGCTCGTCGTCGACGAGGAGGCCGATGGCGTGGCCCCCGCCCGGCGTGTCGAAGCCGACGACGTAGCTGGTCTGGGCCTCGTCGGGGTGGCCGATGGTGACGGCGCGGACGGGGACCTCGCGACCGAGGCCGAGGTCGGTGTCGAGCTCGGCGGGCCCGGACGCCAGCCAGTCGGCCCGGGCCCGGCGGAGGGGGGCGGCGTCCTTGAAGTCCAGGACGAGGGCGAGGGCGGCGAGCGCCGCCGGCGCCAGCTCGTCGGTGGACGCCGCCAGGGTCCGGCCCAGGTCGAGGTAGAACTCCCGGGGCATGGCCTCGTCGTCGAACGAGGTGGCGGCCAGCTCGTGGGCCCAGTGCTCGAGGGCCACGTCCGGAGCCGGGTGGCCGGGCGGGAGCGCGCCCCGGGCCGTCTCCAGCAGGGTGGAGACCATCTGGTCCAGCGTGGGGTCGAGCAGCCCCGACACCTCGGGCCGGTGGCGCCGGCGGGTCGACGGGGTGGCTCGACCGGAACGAGCCGGCCGCGCCGGCCGCGTCGGACCGCCCGGCCCCTTCCGGTGTCGATCGCCCTTGCCGCCCCCGCTCCCGCTGCTGCGCTCGCTCACCGGCCCGAGGGTAGACGCCCGTCGGCGGAGATCACCCTTGCGCCCCGAACCCCTGTTCGGTACGGTCCCCCTCGTCGCCCCGCCTCGTACCCGGCTCCGCCGGTCGAACGGAGCAGGCGGCCATCGCCCCGTCGTGGTGGCGCGCCCCCGGGCGTGGTCGACGACGGGCCTGCACCGATCTCGCCCGCGTGACGCTCCGACGAGCGCGGACCGAGCCGTGGGTCAGCGCCGTCCCGCCCCTCTGGGGTCGGGGCGCCGCGGGCGCGCCCCGGGCCGGGGTGACCAGATCGGGACCGGTCCGTTTGGACCGTCGGGCCCTGGACAGTGAGGCCGCCGTCTCGACCCCGAAGGGGGTGGGGCAGGTGGTCACCGTGACGTTCAGGCGAGCGGGGGCCGCAGCCAGCAGGTCAGCGGCGCCCACCAACACCGGGCGCCGCTGCCGCGTCCGGGGCCGCCGGGCGAGAACCCCCGGGGTCAGTGGCCGAGGATGGTGTGGAGGGCGATGGCCTCGCCGCCGCCGTGGACGGGGATGTCGGCGCCGGTGACGTAGGCGGCCAGGGGCGAGGCCAGGAACACCACGGCGTCGCCCACCTCGGCGGGGGAGGCGGCGCGGCCCATCGGCACCGTCGCCTCGGCCGCCGCCGCCCCCTCGGGCCCGCCGTAGTAGTCGTCGAACAGCTCGGTCCGGACCATCCCGGGCGACACGGCGTTGACCCGGACCTCCGGAGCCCACTCCATGGCCAGGGTCCGAGTCAGGTTGAGCAGCCCGGCCTTGGCCGCGCCGTAGGCGGCGGTGCCGGGGGAGGGCCGCAGCCCCGACAGCGAGGTGATGTTGACGATCGACCCCCCGGCCGCGGCCAGGGTGGGGTGGGCCGCGGTCGAGAGGTGGAGGGCGGCCAGCAGGTTGAGCTCGATGATCCGGGTGCTGAACCGGGGCGATGCCTCGGCCGCGGCCACCGAGGGCGAGCCCCCGGCGTTGTTGACCAGGAGGTCGAGCCGGCCGTGGGCGTCGAGCACCGAGGCGACCAGCTCGGGGGCGACCGACGGGTCCCGGACGTCGCCGGCGTGGAAGCTCACGCCGGCGGGGAGGTCGGCCGGCTCGTTGCGGGCGGCCACGGCGACGGTGGCCCCGGCGGCGAGCAGGCGGTCGGTGATGCCCCGCCCGACCCCCTGGGCGCCGCCGGTCACGAGGGCGACCTGGCCGGTGAGGTCGATGGTCAGGGCCACGGCGGGCTCCACGGGTAGCGGTCGGAAGGGTGACGTTCGCCCCGAGGGCGACCGGTCACTACGGTGCCGCCAGGATCTGACGACCCATCAGAAAGTAGCCGGATGCCCACCACCCACACGGTCGACGACCACGGCATCGCCGAGGTCGTCATGGCCAACCCGCCGGTCAACGCCCTGACCGTGGCCGGTTGGTTCGACCTGGCCGACCGTCTCATCGCCCTCGGGCGCGACCCCGAGGTGCGGGTCGTGGTCCTCCGGGCCGAGGGCCGCGGCTTCAACGCCGGCGTCGACATCAAGGAGATGCAGGCCACCGAGGGCTTCGATGCCCTGATCGGCGCCAACAAGGGCTGCTATGCGGCCTTCGCCGCCGTCTACGACTGCGAGGTGCCGGTGATCGCCGCCGTCAACGGCTTCTGCCTGGGTGGCGGGATCGGCCTGGTCGGCAACGCCGATGTCGTCGTCGCCGCCACCGACGCCACCTTCGGCCTCCCCGAGGTCGACCGGGGGGCCCTGGGCGCGGCCACCCACCTCAGCCGGCTCGTCCCCCAGCACAAGGCCCGGGCGATGGTCTACACGGCGGCCACCATCACGGCCGCCGAGCTGGCCGAGTACGGCTCGGTCCATGCGGTGGTCCCGCCCGAGGACCTGCGGGCCGCCGCCTTCGAGGTGGCCGAGCAGATCGCGGCCAAGTCGCCGACGGTGATGCGGGCGGCCAAGGCCTCGCTCAACGGCATCGACCTGTGGGACGTCCACCGCTCGTACCGCTTCGAGCAGGGCTTCACCTTCGAGCTCAACCTGGCCGGCGTGGCCGACGAGCACCGTGACGCCTTCGTGGCCAAGCGGGACACGGACGTGTCGAAGTGACGGTCGTCCCCGCCCCGCCCACGGCCAAGCGGATGACGCCCGACGAGGTCGTCGCCCGCCTGGAGAGCGGCATGACCATCGGCATCGGGGGGTGGGGGAGCCGGCGCAAGCCGATGGCCCTCGTCCGGGCCATCCTCCGCAGCGACGTCACCGACCTCCACGTCGTCACCTACGGCGGCCCCGAGGTCGGGATCCTCGCCGCCGCCGGCCGCATGAACCGTCTGACCTTCCCCTTCGTCTCGCCCGACGTCCCCAACCCGATGACCGGTGGCAGCGTGCCCGGGCTCGACCCCCACTTCCGGGCGGCTCGCCAGGCCGGGGCGCTGGCCTGCACCGAGCTCGACGAGGGGATGCTGCTGCTCGGCCTGCAGGCGGCGGCGTGGCGGGTGCCGTTCCTGCCCACCCGGGTCGGGCTCGGGTCCGACGTCTTCCGCCTCGACCCGACGCTGAAGACGGTCCGCTCGCCCTACCCCGGGCCCGACGGCGGCGAGGGCGAGGAGCTGGTGGCCCAGCCGGCCATCCACCTCGACGCCGCCCTGGTCCACCTGAACGTGGGCGACGAGCGGGGCAACGCCGCCTTCACCGGGCCGGATCTCTACATGGACGACCTCATGCTGGAGGCGGCCACCGAGGGCTTCGTCAGCGTCGAGCGGATCGTCCCGACCGCAGACCTCGTCGCCGTGGCCGGCGACGTCACCCGCCTGCGCATCAGCCGCCTGTTCACCACCGGGGTGGTCGAAGCCCCGGGCGGGGCCGGGTTCACCGACTGCGTGCCCGACTACGACCGCGACGACGAGGTGCAGTCCCGGTGGTTCGCCACCGCCAAGGACCCCGACGCCCGCGCCGCCTTCCTCGAGGAGTGGGCCAGTGAGTGAGACCATCGAGACCCTGGTGCGCCGGGCCGACGTGTGCGCCGTGGCCGTGGCCGAGTGCTTCCGGGGCGACGGCGAGAGCCTGGCCAACCCCATCGGCGTGATCCCCATGATCGGGGGCCGCCTGGCCCGGGCCAGCTTCGCCCCCGATCTGATGATGACCGACGGCGAGGCCACACTGGTCGCCGACCACGCCGCCAGCGTGAGCGCCGAGGACCGGGTCGTCGAGACGTTCAACCCCTACCGCCGCATGTTCGACGTGGTCTGGAGCGGCCGGCGCCACGTGATGATGGGCGCCACCCAGGTCGACCGGTACGGCAACCAGAACATCGCCGCCCTCGGCCCCGACCCGCACCGGCCGGCCGTCCAGCTCCTCGGCGTCCGGGGCGCGCCGGGCAACACGATCAACGACACGACCAGCTACTGGGTGGGCCGCCACGGGCCCAAGGTGTTCGTCGAGACCGTCGACGTGGTCTGCGGCATCGGCTACGACCGGGCCGCCGAGCTGGGTCCCGAGGCCGCCCGCTGGCACGAGATCCGGCGGGTGGTGTCGAACCTCGGCGTCTTCGACGTCGAGACCGACGATCACCGCATGCGGATCCGCTCGCTCCACCCCGGGGTCACCGTGGACGAGGTCCAGGAGGCCACCGGGTTCGCGCTGGCCGC
>DASYLG010000237.1:0-9494 GCA_036009685.1 Iamia sp.
ACCACCCCGGCCGGGCGTCGCTGCGCTCGGACAGCCTGCGCATCGCCATCACGGGCGCTGCGCCCGTGCCGGTCAGCCTGATCGAGCGGATGACCGACGACCTCGGCTTCGACGCCGTCCTGACCGCCTACGGCCTGAGCGAGTCCACCGGCATCGTGTCCATGTGCCGCCAAGACGACGACCCGGTGACGATCTCGACCAGCTCGGGGCGGGCCATCCCCGGCGTCGAGGTGCGGATCGTGGCCGACGACGGGACCGAGCGCCCCCGGGGCGAGCCGGGCGAGATCGTCGTGCGGGGCTACAACGTCATGCAGGGCTACTTCGAGGACCCGGAGAGGACGGCCGAGGCCATCGACGCTGACGGCTGGCTGCACACCGGCGACGTCGGGACCATGGACGACCGCGGCTACCTCGACATCACCGACCGCACCAAGGACATGTTCATCGTGGGTGGCTTCAACGCGTACCCGGCCGAGATCGAGAACCTGCTGCTGGCCCACCCCGACATCGCCCAGGTGGCCGTGGTCGGCGTGCCCGACGAGCGGCTGGGCGAGGTCGGCTTCGCCTGGCTCGTGCCGGCCACCGGGGTCGACCGGCCGAGCGAGGCCGACGTCGTGGCGTGGAGCCGCGAGCGCATGGCCAACTTCAAGGCGCCCCGATACGTCCGGTGGATAGCCGCGCTGCCGCTCAACCCGTCGGGCAAGATCCAGAAGTTCGTGCTGCGCGACGACGCCGTCGCCGCGTTGGCCGGACCGTCGCCCGCCCCCGACCCCGGAGCCCCCGCGTGAGCCTCTCCGTCCTTGCCGAGATCAGTGCCGCCGACGTGGCCGGCGCCGAGTCGGTCTCCACCGGCGTGCTGATCATCCGGGTGATCGTGGGCGTCACCTTCGCCGCCCACGGCTACTACAAGTTCTTCAAGGGCGGGAAGATCGCCGGCACGGCGCGGTGGTTCGACAGCATGCGGATGCGGCCCAACGGCACGGTCCACGCCTACCTGGCGGCCACCACCGAGCTGGTCGCCGGCGGCCTCCTCGCCCTCGGGTTCCTCACCCCGCTGGCCGGGGCCGCCATCGTCGGCCAGATGCTCGTGGCCGGCTACACCGCCAACCGCGAGAACGGCTTCTGGAGCGCCAGCAAGGGCTGGGAGTACAACCTCATCCTGGCGACGGTGGCGGTGGGCGTGGCCACGATCGGCCCGGGCAAGTACTCGATCGACCACCAGCTCGAGCTCCGCCAGGCGTTCGACCCCAACATCGGGCTGGCGGTGTCGCTGTTCCTCGGCCTGGTCAGTGGCGTTGGCGTGATCGTCGGCTGCTACCGCCCGCCCGCCCCCGAGCCCGCCCCGGCTGCGGCCGACGAGGACTGATCGTGCCGGAGGACGAGGTCGTCCCCGACGACGACGCCCGTGCCGCCGACGGCCGCCGCCCTGGCCGCCGCGGTCTCGCCACTCGGCAGAGGCTGCTCGACTGCACCGCCACCATGCTCGGCTCCGGGTCCTACCGCGAGCTGAAGGTGGTCGACATCGCCCGCTCGGCCGGCACCAGCCCGGCGACCTTCTACCAGTACTTCGCCGACGTCGAGAGCGCCGTGGTCGTGCTGGCCGAGGAGATGGCGGCCCAGGGCAAGCGCTTCGCCGACCACGTCCGCGCCAGCCAGTGGCGGGGCCGCAAGGGCTACGCCGCGGCCGAGGCGCTGGTCGACGAGGTCATCGACTTCTGGGAGGAGAACCGGTCGGTGCTGCGGGTCGTCGACCTGGCCACCGACGAGGGCGACGCCCGCTTCGCCAACGTGCGCACCCGGCTCCTCAACGACCTGAACAACGCCCTCGCCGAGGCCATCGGCGAGATGAAGGTGGGCGGCCGGCTGCCCGACGACGTCGAGCCCCTCGCCACCGCCGGCGTGCTGGTGTCGATGCTCGTGCACGTCGCCGCCCACCGCTACGGCTTCGAGTTCTGGGGCGTCCGCACCGCCGACCTGCGCACCTCGATGGCCCGCATCGTCTACTGGTCGATCTCCGGCCAGAAGCCCCCGCCCGGGTAGGGCCGGCCCATGAGGTTCGGCCGCGGCGCAGACGCCACCAGCAACGTCCAGGATCGACGGACGGGAGGACGGGTCTCCGCCTTCCCCGGTGGCGCCCGGGGCGTGGGCGGGGTCGGCGGCCTCGCCGGAGTGGTCCTGGCCATCGTGATCGCCGTGGTGGCCCAGGGCGGGGGAGGGGGCGGCACCGACCTCTCCGACATCATCGCGGCCGGCTTCCCCGAGGCCGCCCCCGCTCCGAGCGGCGCCGACGGGGCGGCCACGGTCACCGCCGATGCCGACCTGCGGGACTTCGTGGCCCAGGTCTTCAACGACACCCAGGACTTCTGGGCCACGACCTTCCAGGAGGCGGGGGAGGGCTACTCCGAGGCGACCCTCGTCCTGTTCGACACCCCCGTCGACTCACAGTGCGGCGGTGCGCGGGCCGAGATCGGGCCGCACTACTGCCCGCCCGACGAGACGGTGTTCATCGAGCTCGGCTTCATGCGCCAGCTGGGCCAGGACTTCGACGCCCCCGGCGACTTCGCCCAGGCCTACGTCGTCGCCCACGAGATGGGCCACCACGTCCAGAAGCTCCTCGGCACCAGCTCCGACGTCAGCGGCCGGTCGGAGGACGAGCGGATCGGCGACGACGGCCTGTCGGTCCGGCTCGAGCTCCAGGCCGACTGCTACGCCGGGGTGTGGGCCCAGACGGTCTACGACCGGGGCCTGCTCGACCCGGGCGACATCGAGGAGGCGCTCGCCGCCGCCGCCGGAGTGGGCGACGACCGCATCCAGCGCGACGCCACCGGCCGGGTCGACCGTGACAGCTGGACCCACGGCAGCAGCGAGCAGCGCCAGCGCTGGTTCCGCCAGGGCTTCGACTCCGGAGCGGCGGACTCCTGCGACACCTTCAGCGGCTCGCTCTAGCCGACCAGGTCCCACGAGGTGCCAGGCACCATGTGGGCGTCGGTACGGGTGATCGCCACTCCTCTTCCTCCCACATGGTGCCTGGCACCTCGTGGGCGTCGGTACCGTCACTAGAACGCGTTCTCGTTTTGTGATGTAGGTTCGCCCCCGTGGCGCCCGTCTTGGACCCTGGACGGCTGATCGTCGGGATGCAGCTCCCGATCCAGTCGCAGAGCACCGTCTACGCCGAGCCCTGGGAGGCCACGGCGGGCGCGGCCGAACTGGCCGCCATCGCCACCGCCGCCGACCGGGCCGGGTTCGGCTACGTCGCCGTGTGCGACCACGCCGCCATCCCGGCCGACAAGGTCGACGCCATGAGCGCCGAGTGGTGGGACACCGTCGCCACCCTGGCCTGGCTGGCCGGCCTCACCGAGCGGACCCTCCTGCTCTCGCACGTCTTCGTCCCCGCCTACCGCCACCCGCTGTCGGTGGCCAAGGCGTGGTCGACCCTCGACGTCGTGTCCGGCGGCCGGGCCGTCATGGGCGTGGGTGCCGGCCACGTCGAGGGCGAGTTCGCCGCCCTGGGCGTCCCCTTCGCCGAGCGCGGGGCGCTCCTGGACGAATCGATCGATGCCGTCCGGGCCTGCTTCGCGGCCGAGGCCCCGGCCCACGACGGGCCGACGTGGTCGTTCACCGGCCTCTCGCAGCGACCCCGGCCGGTGCAGGCCGGTGGCCCGCCCATCTGGGTCGGCGGCTCGTCCGTCCCGGCCGTCCGCCGGGCCGCCCAGCGGGGCGACGGCTGGCTGCCCCAGGGCCCGTTCGGGCCCGACGAGGTGGCCCGTCTTCGCGCCGCCCTGGTCGCCGCCGGCCGCGAGGGCGAGCCCTTCGACGTCGGCGCCCTGGCCGGCCCCGTCTACGTGGGCGAGCCGACCTGGGACGTGGGTCGCTGCATCTCCGGCCCGCCCGAGAAGGTGGCCCACATCCTGGCCAAGCTGGGAGGCCTCGGCGCCCTGCAGGTCCAGGTCCGGCCCCGGTCGCGCTCCGCCGCCGAGCTGGTCGAGCAGATCGAGCGGATCGGCGCCGAGGTCCTTCCGCGGCTGGCCGAGGTCCGCCCCCGCCCGCTGTTCGACGCTGATGAATAGCGCCGCTATGCATAGCGGCGCTATGGATTAGGAGGCATCCATGCTGTTCGAGGGGAAGATCGCCATCGTGTCCGGGTCGGGGCCTGGGATGGGTCGCCACATCGCCCTGGCCCTGGCCCGCGAGGGGGCCGACGTGGCCGTCGCTGCCCGGCGGGAGGACAAGGTCGCCCGGGTGGCCGAGAAGATCGAGGCCCTCGGCCGCCGGGCCCTGCCGGTGCGCTGCGACGTCACCGATCCCGACCAGTGCCAGGAGCTGGCCGACCGCACCGCGGCCGAGCTCGGCGGGGTCGACGTCCTGGTCAACAACGCCTACCACGACGGCGACTTCGCCAAGGTCGTCGACGCCGACCTGAGCACCTGGCAGACCACGATCGACGTCAACCTCTTCGGGGCCGTCAACATGACCCGGGCCGTCCACCCCCACATGAAGGAGAGGGGCGGCGGGCGCATCGTGATGGTCAACACCATGTCGACCGAGCGGGTCGAGGAGGGTTTCGGGATCTACGCGGCGTCGAAGTCGGCCCTGAAGTCGATCACCCGCACGCTGGCCAAGGAGCTGGGGCCCGACGGCATCCGGGTCAACGGCGTCCACCCCGGCTACATCTGGGGCCCGTCGGTGAAGTGGTACTTCGAGCATCTCGCCGAGGAGCGGGGCGTCACCCCCGAGGACGTCTACGCCGAGGTCGCCTCGGAGAACGCCCTGGGCTACATCCCCGACGCCGCCGAGATCGCCAACGTGGTCCTGCTCCTCGCCTCCGACCTCGCCCGCTGCGTCACCGGCCAGGCCCTCGGCGCCAACGCCGGCCAGGTCTTCCACTGAACCTCCCGGAGGTCGTTCGATGATCACCCTGCACGCCCTGCTGGTCCGCCGCCCGGACCTCAGCCACGAGGAGTTCCTCGCCTACTGGCACGGCACCCACGGGCCGCTGATCCGCGACGATCCGGCCATCGCCCGTCACCTGCTCAGCTACCACCAGCACCCGGTCACCCCGCAGGCCGGGAAGCTCGGGCTCGACGCCTTCGACGGCATCACCGTGCAGACCTTCGCCGACTGGGACGCCTTCTGGGCCATGGCCACCCAGCCCGAGTCGCAGAAGATGAACGACGACATGGCCAACTTCCTCGATGCCTCCAAGCTCCAGGTCACAGTGACCGCCGATCCCGTCGTGGTGGTCTGATGGAGCTCGACTTCTCGGATCGGGTCGCCCTCGTCACCGGCGGTGGGTCGGGCATCGGGGCCGAGGTCTGCCGGCGCCTGGCGCGGGGCGGAGCGAAGGTCGCCGTCCTCGACCGCGTGGCCGACCGGGCGGCGACCGTCGCCGAGGAGGTCGGCGGGATCGCCCTGACCGGCGACGTGGCCGTCACCGTCGACGTCGAGGCCGCGGTGGCCGCCACCGTCGAGCAGCTGGGCGAGATCGACGTCCTGATCCCCAACGCCGGCATCGGCACGGCCAAGTCCCTCTGGGACTACACCGACAAGGAGTGGGCCCTGCTCGTCGGGGTCAACCTCACCGGCACCTTCACCTGCCTGCGGGCGGTCATCCCGCGGATGATGGCCGGCTCGGGTGGGTCCGTCGTGAACGTGGCCTCGCTCACCGGCATCCGGCCGACGATGGGGGAGGGGCCGTACTCGGCGGCCAAGGCCGGCGTCATCGCCCTCACCATGTCGGCGGCCATGGAGGCGGCGCCCACGGTGCGGGTGAACTGCGTGGCCCCGGGCATGGTCCGCACCCCGCTGACCCAGATGGTCACCGACAACCCCGCATGGCTGGCCGGGGCCGAGGCGGGCACGCCGCTGGCCCGCATCGGCGACGCCGGCGAGGTGGCCGACGTGGTGACGTTCCTGGCCTCCGACGCCGCCAGCTACATCACCGGCCAGACGATCGTGGTCGACGGGGGCAGCGTCCTGCCCAGCCTCCAGTCCGACGCCCTCCTCCGCGCCATCTCCGGCACCATCGAGCCCCACCGCCGGTAGCGTCCGGGCGTGAGCGACGTCGAGCCCGCGGTCGTACCGCCGGAGGACGGGCTGCGGCTCGACTCGGCGGCGGGGCGGTGGGTGCTGCTGGTCACCGTGCTGGGGTCGGGGATGGCGTTCCTCGACGGGACCGTGGTCAACGTGGCCCTGCCCACCATCGGGCGCGATCTCGACGCCTCCTTCGCCGGGCTGAGCTGGATCGCCAACGGCTACCTGGTGACCCTCGCCTCGCTGATCCTCGTGGGTGGCTCGGTGGGGGACCGGCTGGGGCGCAAGCGGACCTACCTGGCCGGCGCCGGCGCCTTCGCCCTGGCCTCGCTGGCGTGCGGGATGGCGCCGAACGTGGCCACGCTCGTCGGCGCCCGGGCCCTCCAGGGCGTCGCCGGCGCCTTCCTGGTGCCCGGCAGCCTGGCCCTGCTCCAGACCACGTTCCACCCCGACGACCGGGCCAAGGCCATCGGCACCTGGTCGGGGCTGGCCGGCATCACCACCGCCATCGGCCCCTTCGTGGGGGGCTGGCTGGTCGAGGCCGCCTCGTGGCGGTGGGTCTTCCTGCTCAACCTCCCGCTCGCCGCCGTGGTCGTCGTGGTCGGCCAGCGCCACCTCCTCGAGTCGCGCGACCCGACGATCGAGGGCCGGCCCGACCTGGCTGGCGCCGCCCTGGGCGCGGCCGGCCTGGCCCTGTCGACCTACGGGCTGATCCAGGAGAGCCCCGCCGTCGGGGTGCTGGGCCTCGTCGTCCTGGCCGCGTTCCTGGTGGTCGAGGCCCGGGTGGCCCACCCGATGCTGCCGCTGGGCATCTTCCGGTCGCGGCAGTTCTCGGGCGCCAACGCTGTCACCTTCGCCGTCTACGCCGCCCTGTCGGCGGTGCTCTTCCTGCTCAGCCTGGTGCTCCAACAGGCGCTGGGGTACACGCCGCTGGCGGCGGGGTCGGCCACGGTGCCGCTGACACTGATGATGCTGGCCTTCTCGTCCCGCAGCGGCGCGCTGGCCCAGCGCATCGGCCCCCGCATCCCGATGACCGTCGGGCCGGCCGTCATCGCCGTCGGCATGGTGCTCATGCTGCGCATCGAGGACGGCGGCAGCTACGTCAGCCAGGTGCTGCCCGCCCTGCTGGTGTTCTCCGCCGGCCTGGTCCTGACCGTCGCCCCCCTGACCTCGACCGTCCTCGCCGCCGCCGACGCCCGCCACGCCGGGGTGGCCTCGGGCGTGAACAACGCCGTGTCCCGCACCGCCGGGCTGCTGGCCGTGGCCGGCCTGCCCCTCGTCGCCGGGTTCGACGCCTCCGCCGAGGTGGGCGGCGCCACGCTCCTCGACGGCTTCCACCGGGCGACGGTCGTCGGGGCCGGCCTGGCCCTGGTCGGCGCGGTTGTGGCCTACCTGACCATCCGGTCCGACGTGCTCGAGACCACCGCCGACGAGGAGCAGGAGCCCTGCTACTCCTGCGCCGTCTCCTCGACCCCCACCCCCCACCGGGAACGGGCGGGTAGCGGCTCGGTGAAGTAGAACCTGTTCTCGTTCTGCAGCCGCGAACCGAGGAGCACGTCATGGCGCAAGAGGTGGGCACGGGCAAGAGCCGTCGGGGTCGGCCGGTCGAGCTGGGCGGGGCCCTCGTGACCCTGGTCGAGCCGCACCCGGGCCACGAGGTCGCCTACAACCGCTGGTACGAGCGGGACCACTTCTACGCCGGCTGCATGATCGGCGCCTGGACCATCAGCGGGTCCCGCTTCGTCGCCACCCGTGACCTGAAGGACCTGCGGGCTCCGGACAGCACCGTGACGCCGGACCCCCTCGCCGGTTCGTACCTCTCGCTCTACTGGATCGTCGCCGGCAAGTTCGGCGAGTGGATGGAGTGGGGCACCCGGCAGGTCAAGCACCTGATCGACACCGAGCGGATGTTCCCGCACCGGGACCACGTCCACACCGTGATGTACCGGTTCGTGGCCGAGGTGCCGGGGCGCGACGACGGCGTGCCCGTCGAGCTGGCCCTCGACCACCGCTCGCCGTCGCTGGTGATGACGGTCGTCGACCGGCCCGAGGGCGTCGATTCGTCGGCCATCGCGTCGTGGTGGGCGGACCATGCCCCCGCCCACGAGGTCACCGCCGTGTTCGACCCGGTGCCGATGCCGACCGACGCCCCGAGCGACGTGCCCGCCGAGCGCACCGCCGACCGGACCCTGCTGCTGGCCTTCGTCGACGACGACGTGGCCGCCTCGTGGTCCGAGGCCTGGGCCGGCGTGCCCGCCGCCCTGGCCGACGCCGGCCTCGGCGCCACCGCCTTCCACGGCCCCTTCAAGGGCACCGTCCCCGGCACCGACACCTACGCCGACCAGCTCCGCTAGCGGCGCGCCATCATGGGCGGATGCCGACCCTCGACGACGTCGCCTGGCCCCGCCGTACCGCCCGCCTCCTGATCCGGCGGGGGACCGCGGCCGATGCCGCCGTCGTCTGGCGCTACGCCCAGCTCCCCGCCGTCACCGAGTGGGAGACCAACGCCGATGTCGACGAGGCCGCCTTCACCCGCCGGTGGAGCGACCCCGACAAGCTGGCCGTGCGTCTCGTGGCCGAGCGGGAGGGCACGATCATCGGCGACCTGATGGTGAAGGTGGAGGACGCCCTGGGCCAGACCGAGGTGGCCGAGCAGACGAGGGGGGTGCACGCCGAGATCGGCTGGTCGTTCGACCCGGCCTTCCAGGGCCACGGCTACGCCACCGAGGCGGCCGCCGAGCTGCTCCGGATCTGCTTCGACGAGCTCGGCCTCCGCCGGGTCACCGCGTCGTGCTTCGCCGACAACACCCCGTCGTGGCGGCTGATGGAGCGGCTGGGCATGCGGAGGGAGCTGGCCTCCAAGGCGGAGGCCCTGCACCGCACCCGGGGCTGGCTCGACGGCTACGCCTACGCCCTCCTCGCCCCCGAGTGGCGAGCGCGGCCCTCGGCCGAGCGGGCGGCCCGTCGAACCTGACGGGTCGTCAGATCCGGGGGTACGCTCGGCCCATGGCTTCCGCCGACGACTTCCCGAAGATCATCTCGGTCGACGACCACGTCATCGAGCACAGCAGGGTGTGGCTCGACCGCCTGCCCCAGAAGTACCACGACGTCGGGCCCCGCACGATCCAGGAGCGGGGGACGATGAAGTTCGTCGGCGGGGTGTTCAGCTACGAGCCGTCCGACGACGGCGAGCTGTGCGACTGGTGGCTCTACGAGGACAAGCGGGTCCCCCAGACCCGTCTCTCGGCCGCCGTCGGCTTCGACCGCGACGAGGTCAAGGTCACCGGCATCACCTACGAGGAGATGCGCCGGGGCTGCTGGGACCCGAAGGCTCGCATCGAGGACATGGACGCCAACTGGACCGAGGCCCAGATGTGCTTCCCGAGCTTCCCCCGGTTCTGCGGCCAGACGTTCCTCGAGGCCGACGACCGCGACCTCGCGCTGCTCTGCGTCAAGGCCTACAA
>DASYLG010000238.1:0-11423 GCA_036009685.1 Iamia sp.
TGGTGGACGAGACGTTCCTCGGTCTCATGCGGGACGACTCGCTCCTGGTGAACCCGGCTCGGGGCGGTCTGGTGGACCACGATGCCCTCGTCCGGGAGCTGCGCGGCGGCCGGATCTCGGCCGCCCTCGACGTCACGGATCCCGAGCCCCTACCGACCGACAGCGAGCTGTGGGGGTCGCCGAACGTGACGATCACGCCGCACTCGGCCGGGTTCACGACCTGTGCCGCGGAGAGCACGCTCGCCTTCCTCGCCGAACAGCTGGCCCGGTACGCCGCGGGCGAGGAGCTGCGGAACGTGGTGGCCGGGTCGTACTAGGAGACTGCTGAGCAATCGGCAGTCTCCTAGCGCCCGATCGGTCGTGGCCCGTGCCCACCGGCGGGGCAGGCTGGAGGGGTGGAGGACGTGCTGGCCCGGCTCGACGATGCCGTCGCCCGGCTGGGCGCGCTGACCGCCGGCCGGGTCCGCGCCGCCACGACCCACGACGACGGGGACGACGTCGAGGGCACCGTCGCCACCGACGACGCCATCGGGTTCGACCCCCGCCCGCTGCTGCGGGCCATCGACCGAGCCGGGGCCGAGGCGGTGGTCATGGGCCAGGTGGCCGGGATCCTCCACGGCAGCGCCGAGCTGACCGGCGACCTCGACCTGCTCTGGGACGGGGACCCCGGCCGGCGGATTGCGCTGGCCGCCGGGTTCGGCGCCGCCGGGGCCACCCTCGTCGACGACGACGGCCGGCCGGTGGCCTGCGACGAGGCCGCCTTCGCCCTCCCCAAGGTCCAGTTCGCCACCGAACGGGCCTCCGGCGACTGCTGCACCCCGGCCCTCCCGTGGGGCGCCCTCGACATCCGGGCCATCGTGGCCCGGGCGCTGGTCGCCACCGGTCCCGACGGCCTCCGCGTTCGCTACCTGACCCTTCCCGACCTGGTGACGATGCGCCGGGCCGTCGGTCGCCCCAAGGACCTCCGCCGGGCCGCTGAGCTGGAGGCGCTCGCCCGGCGGTGAGGATCACCCCCCCGATCGGTCGTGGCCCGTGCCAACCTGTGCTCGTGCGACCGGCCCGTGATGCGCTGGTGACGGCGCTCGGCGCCATCACCCGGGGAGCATGGGACGAGGCCGCCCGGACCACCGCTCAGGCCCGCGGCCTCGACCCGAACGACCTGCTGGCCCAGGCGCTGGGCGATCACCTGGACCTTGGCCGCGGCGACGTCTACACCGCCCCCGAGGCCTTCGAGCGCTTCATCGACGGCGGCGGCAACGTGGGTCTCTACGAGCGGGCCGGCCGCGCCCTGGCCGGGGTGCACGCCGACCGCCGCCCCGCCGGCGTGCTCGACATCGGCTGCGGCGAGGGCCGGCTCACCGCCACCAGCCTGCGCGAGGGCCTGCGCCGGCTCGACCTGGTCGAGCCGTCGACCGAGCTGCTGGCCCGGGCCTGCCGCCGGCTCGACGACCACGGGGTGGAGGTCGTCGCCCACCACATCGCCGCCGAGGAGCTGGCCGCCGCCGTGCCCGACCAGCGCTGGGACCTGGCCCAGTCGACCTTCGCCCTGCACGCCGTCGCCCCCGAGCCCCGCGCCGCCGTGCTCGCCGATCTGGCCACCCGCGTCGATGCCCTCCTGATCGTGGAGTTCGACTGTCCGGCCTTCACCGACCGGGGCGAGGAGCACCTCCGCCACCTGGTCGACCGGTACGAGGTCGGGCTGGCCGAGTACGCCGACGACCCGATCGTGGGCCCCGGCTTCCTGCTGCCCGTGCTGGTCGGCCAGATCGCCCCCGACGCCGAGCGCCACACGTGGGAGCAGCCCGTCGCGGCGTGGGGCGAGGACCTCCGCGCCGCCGGCTTCGCCACCGTCCGCCACCGCAAGGTCAGCGACTACTGGTGGGCCCCCGCCCACCTCATCGAGGCGACGCCGTAGTCTCGTCAGAAGCCTCGCTGCGCTCGGCGCTGAAGGTCTTCCCAGAGCCGGAGGCCTCGTTCCTCGGCCCCACGGCACTTCGTGTGGGGGTTCCCCCCACGCCCCCTGCGGCTGCGCCGGACAGGGCGCGGGGCGCGGGCGCTCGCCTCCTCGCGGCGGCCGCGTTCATCGCGGGGGGATCAGAGGGTGGCGGCGCGCTTGATGGCGGCGCGGATCCTCACGTAGGTGCCGCAGCGGCAGACGTTCTCGATGGCGTCGATGTCGGCGTCGGTGGGGTGCGGGTTCTGGGCGAGCAGGGCGACGGCGGCCATGATCTGGCCGGGCTGGCAGAAGCCGCACTGGGCCACGTCCTCGTCGATCCAGGCCTGCTGGACGGGGTGGAGGACCTCGCCGTCGGCCAGCCCCTCGATGGTGACGACCGTGGCCCCGTCGCACTCGGCCACGGGGGTGGTGCAGGGGCTGAAGGCGGCGCCGTCGAGGTGGCTGGTGCAGGCCCGGCACACGCCCACGCCGCAGCCGTACTTGGGCCCGGTGACGCCGAGGTGGTCGCGCAGGATCCACAGCAGCGGGAGGTCGGCGGGGGCCTCGATCGTCGTGGGCGCGCCGTTGAGGGTGAAGGTGAAGGTGGGCACGACGGAGCTCAGCCGAAGGCGATCGGGAAGTGTGTGGGCCGGACGCCGGTCGCCCGGGCGTAGGCGTTGGCCACGGCAGCCGCGGCGGCGGGCACGCCCAGCTCGCCGGCGCCCCCGGGGGGACCGGTCGGCGCCATGACGTGGACCTCGGTGATCGGCGGCGCCTGGGCCTGCCGGGCGTACCGGTAGTCGGAGAAGCTGCCCTCCCGCACGGCCCCGCGGTCGATGTGGACACCGGCGCTGAGCACGGTCGAGATGCCGTCGATCAGCGCGCCCTGCATCTGCGCCTCGAGGCCCGTCGGGTTGACGGCCCGCCCGACGTCGACGGCGCAGACGCCCTTGGTGACGCGGGGGTGGGCCCGGTCGCGGCAGTCGATCTCGACGAGGTAGGCGACGACGCTCTTGTACTCCTCGTGGACGGCGACGCCCTGGGCCGTCCCCGCCGGCATGGCCCGACCCCAGCCGCCGATCGCGCCGACCTTGTCGAGGACGGCGCGAGACCGCCGTGAGCTGAGCTTGTCGCGGCGGAACCCCAGCGGGTCGCGCCGGAAGGTCCGGGCGATCTCGTCGACCATGATCTCGTTCACGGTGGACGTCTGCCCCGAGTAGATGCCGCGCCACGACCCCGTCGGCACATCGAGCTGGACGTCGGTGAGCAGCTGGGTCTCGACGCCGAAGTCGTAGGCGATCTTCTGGGTCAGCTGGAACACGGTCTGGGTGGCGCCGACGTTGAGGATGTCGAACCCGGCGCCGCTGAGGGCGTCGCCGAAGCCGTGGGAGAAGTCGACCGGCAAGGTGGCGTGCCGGTGCTCGTAGGCGACGACACTGCCGAGCATGTGCGTCGCCCGCACCTTGTGGTGGCTGGCCGGGCGCAGCCGGCCGTGGCGCATGTCGTCGTTCCGCGTCCACAGCAGCCGCACCGGTCGCCCGATGGCCTGCGACACCTGGGCGGCCTCGACCGCGGGCTCGAAGAACAGACGGTGGCCGAACGAGCCGCCGCCCCGGACGACGTGGAGGGTCACTGTGTCCTGGGGCAGGCCGACGGCGGCGGCGACGGACTGGGCGGCGACGATCGGGCTCTTCGCCGCGTACCAGACCTCGGCCCGTCCGCCCCGCACGTCGGCCGTGGCCGTCAGCGTCTCCATGGGGGCGTGGGGCGCGAAGGCGAACTCGAAGGTCCGATCGACGACGAGCTGTCCGAGGGGCAGGGTCGTGAACGGCGCCGCGGCCCGGCGGAGGCGGGCGAAGATGTCGCCGTCGCTGAGCCCCTCGATGGAGCCCGGTCCCCACTGCACCGCCAGCGCCTCGGTGGCGGCGACGGCCTGGTGGAAGGTCTCGGCGGTGATCGCGACACCGGTGGGGATCGGGGTCACGGCGATGACGCCGGGCATGGCCCGGGCCGCGGTGGCGTCGACCGAGCGCACGGTGCCCTTGATGGTCGGGGGCCGGGCCACGACGGTGGGCAGGGCCCCGGCGACCTCGACGTCGAGGGCGTAGCGGGCCCGACCGGTGACGATGTCACGGGCATCGATGCGGCCGGTGGGCTGGCCGTTCAGCTGCAGCTGAGCATCGGGCTTGGGCGTGCCCGGCACGAGCAGGTCGACCGCGGCGGCGGCCGCACCGGTGAGGGCACCGAACGACAGGGTGCGGCCGTCGGGGGCGACGACGGCCGAGCCGGCGGTGCGCAGCTGGCCCGCCGGCAGGCCCCAGCGCTGGCTGGCGGCGGTGACCAGGCGAGCCCGGGCCGCGGCGGCGACGGTGCGCATGGGCCCGTAGAGCGAGTGGATCGAGTTGGATCCGCCGGTGAGCTGGTTGAACAGCAGCTCGGGCCGGGCGGGGTCGAGCTCGACGTCGACGTCGTCGAGCCGGGCGTCGAGCTCGTCGGCCACGATCTGGGCGAAGGCGGTGGTGATGCCCTGACCCACCTCGGCCCGGGGGACGCCGAGCACGACCCGGCCCGCGGGCGTGATCTCCAGCCGCAGCAGGTAGGCGGTGGGCAGGGCGGCCGCGGTGAGGACGTCGCTCAGGTCGATCAGGTCGGGGACGCCCGGGGTGGCCCCGGCCGGTGCGGCCGGCCCGGCCACGCCGTCGGCGATCCGGGCCACGAGGGTCAGGGTGGGGGCGGCGACCAGGTACGCCAGCACCCGCCGGCGGGACAGCCCCGCGGGTGACTCGGGTTCGGTGGTGGTCACGACCAAGGGTTCGCCATGACCCGTGTCACACCTTCTCGTGGCCCAAAGTGGACATGTCCTGACCGGTTACGGGTCCTACGCTCGCCCCATGACCGCCGCCATCGAGGCCACCGCCCTGGCCAAGCGCTACAAGACCAAGGACGGCCCCATCGATGCGGTCCAGGGGGTCGATCTGCGGGTGGAGCCCGGGGAGATCTTCGGCTTCCTGGGTCCCAACGGCGCCGGCAAGTCCACCACCGTCCGCATGCTGACGACCCTGCTGTCGATCACGTCCGGCCGGGCCACCGTCGCCGGCATCGACGTCGCCTCCGACCCCTCGGGGGTGCGGACCAGGATCGGCGTCGCCCTGCAGGAGGCCGGGCTCGACGAGCGCCAGAGCGGGCGCGAGCTGCTCGTCCTGCAGGGCCGGCTGTTCGGCATGGGGGCGGCCGACGCCACGGTTCGGGCCCAGGAGCTGCTGGAGCTGGTCGAGCTGGTCGACGCCGCCGACCGGTCGCTGAAGGGCTACTCGGGCGGGATGAAGCGGCGGCTCGACCTGGCCTCGGCCCTGGTGAACCGGCCCGAGGTGCTGTTCCTGGACGAGCCCACCACCGGTCTCGACCCGGCCAGCCGGCTCACGATGTGGGACGAGGTCAGGAGCATCAACGGCCGGGGCACCACGGTCTTCCTCACCACCCAGTACCTGGAGGAGGCCGACCAGCTCTGCGGTCGCCTGGCCATCATCGACGACGGCCGCATCGTGCGCGAGGGGTCGCCGGCCGAGCTCAAGGCCGAGCTGCGGGCCCGCGCCGGCCTCGACCGCGACCCGACGCTCGACGACGTCTTCCTCGACGCCACCGGGCGGACCCGAGAGCGAAGGGCCGGCGACGTCCAGGAGGTGAAGGGATGAACAGCCCCACGTTGGTCCTCACCCGGCGGGCGGTCGTCGAGGGGGTGCGCTCGCTCGAGTCCCTGATGCCGGTGCTGTTCATCCCGCTGTTCTTCTTCGTGGTCAACGTCGGCCAGGCCGGCAAGATCTTCCCGAAGGAGGGGACACCGTTCCTCGAGGGCCAGGGCTACGCCGCCTTCTCCCTCCCGACGGCCCTCCTCACGGCGGCCTCGTTCGGCACCGCCGCCCTGTTCCTCGTCGAGGAGATCGAGGGCGGCTACTTCGACAAGCTGCGGGCCACGCCGATCCCGCGCCACGCCATCGTGCTGGGCCGGCTGCTGTCCGAGACGCTCAAGAACATCCTGGTCACGTCGGTGATCGTCGTCGTCGGGATGCTCTTCGGGGTCCGCATCGAGAGCGGCCCCGGCGGCTTCGTGCTCCTCCTCGTCATCATGAGCATCTGGGCCACCGTGTTCGCCGGGTTCATGCAGCTCGTGGCCATGAAGAGCCGCAGCGCGGCGGCCACCAACTCGGCCAGCTTCATCTTCTTCCCGCTGCTGTTCCTGACGCCGAACTTCGTGCCCCGCGACCAGCTCACCCGGCCCATGGAGATCGCCGCCTCCTTCAACCCGGTCACCTACATCATGGAGGCGGCCCGGTCGCTCATCCTGGAGGGCTTCGAGGGCGATGTCCTGGCCAAGTGCGCCGTCGTCCTGGTGGTCGGGATGATCCTCGCCGTGACCCTGAACGTCCGGGCCATCAACCACTACGACTGATCGGGCCGGCGTCAGACGGCGCCGGGCCCCATGGGGACGTCGCCGGCGATGGAGATGCGGTCCATGACGCGGCGCTGGGGCCAGTAGTCGCTGGCGGCGTAGTGCTGGGTGGCCCGGTTGTCCCAGAAGGCGACGGCACCGGGCGTCCAGCGGAAGCGGCACTGGTGCTCGGGGCGGGAGACCTCGCGGGTGAGCCGCTGGAGCAGGGCGTCGCTCTCGTCCTCGGCCAGTCCGACGATGCACCGGGTGAAGATGGCGTTGACGAACAGCGTCCGGCGCCCGGTCTCGGGGTGGACCCGGACGACCGGGTGCTCGGTCGGGGGGAACTGCACCGCCAGCCGCTCCCGGTCCTCGTCCGTCATGGCCAGGCCGAAGGTGTGCTGCCAGTCGTGGACGGCGGTCAGGTCGGCGATCCGCGCCCGCAGGTCCTTCGGGAGGGCGTCGTGGGCGGCCGCGGCGTCGGCCCAGAGGGTGTCGCCGCCGAGCGGCGGGACCTCGACGGCCCGGAGCACGGCGCCCCACGACGGCTCGGTGTGCCAGGTCACATCGGCGTGCCACTCGTTCTCGGCCCCGCCGCTCATGGCGTCCTTGGCCAGGGTGACCACGTCGGCCTCGTCGTTGCCGGGGTGGACGTACTGGTAGAAGGGGTGCTGCTCCAGGGATCCCCACCGCAGGGCGAAGGCCCGCTGCTGCTCGCGGGTGATGTCCTGGTCGCGGAAGAAGAGGACCTTCCACTCGAGCAGGGCCCGGCGCAGCTCGGCCTCGAGCTCGGCGTCGAGGGGGGCGCCGAGGTCGACACCGCCGATCTCGGCCCCGATGGTGGGCGACAGCGGCTGGACGGCGAAGCGCTCGTAGGGGCGGTCGTCGAAGCCGGGCGCGGTGCGCGCCGCGAGACGCGGTCCGATCTCGAGGGTGAGCATGGGTCTCCTTGGGGGCGAGGGTCCGACGACGCTGTGGTCAGGCCGGGCGGGCCGGTCGATCGGCGAGGGCGGCGGTGGTGGCGGCCGAGGCGGGGGCGTCGAGCACGCCGAGGGCCATGTCGACCAGGTCGGCGATCTGGACGGCGGCCGGCAGGGCGGCCCGGCCGTCGGGCTGGGCCCCGGCCTCGAGGGCGGCCAGCGAGGCGACCACCAGCCCCACGGCGTGGTCGAGGCGGCGGGGGCGGACCGGCTCGGGCAGGTGGTCGAGCGTCGCCATGAGGGCGGTGTGGACCTGGCGGAAGCTGCTGCCCTCGAATGTCCGGCGCACGACCGTGGCGAAGGTCGGATCGTTGGACGCCTGGAGCAGGAAGCGGGCCCAGTGGCTGTCGCCGGCCAGGACGTGGTCGGCCAGCGGGAGCACGAGCGCCTCGACCAGGCCCCGCCGATCGGGCGTCTCGCCCAGGGCGTCGAGCCGCTCCCGGCGATGGGCCCCGACCTCTCCCATGCGGGCGGCGACGACCGCCTCGACCAGCCCCTCCTTCGACCCGAAGTGGTACTGGGCGGCCGACTTGTTGCGCTGCCCGGCCGCGGCCTGGACCTCGCGCAGCGACATGGCCGCCAGGCCCCGCTCGGCCGCCAGGCGCTCGGCGGCGTCGATCATCTGCTCCCGGGCGTCGGCCACGATCCGAGAGTAAGGCGAATGCCTCAATCCGTCAAGGCCGGCGCTCGAGGCTCAGGCCAGGATGGTCGGGACGACGTTCTGTCCGTCCTGGTGGACCCCTGCGGGGCACGGGGATCGACAGAACCGGAAGGGCGTCAGGCCATGGCTTCGCGGGGCCAAGGTGGGCGGAGACCGGTGCGCAGGACGAGGGCGAGGGTCTCGGGGGTGGGGGTGGCGTGGAGCTCGTCCAGGGCGACGAGTGCGCCGATCGCCGCCCGCCGCGCCCCGTCGACGTCGCCGACCCGGAGCCGGGCTTCGATGACCAGCCGGTGGGCGGCCTCGGCCCAGCGGTCGAGCCGCACGGCGCGGCGCCCCAGGGCGTCGGCCAGCTCGGCCAGCCCGGCGTCGAGGGCCATCGGGCCGGCGACGGCGACGGCCCGCAGCACGGCCTCGTCCAGGTCGTGCTGGACGGCGCGGACCCAGTGGCCGGCCCCGCCGTCGAGCAACCGGCCTCCGTGGGCGAGGACGGTCCGCGCCCCGCCCAGCGCCGTGGGCGTGTCGCCCGCCGCCCCGGCGGCCACGACGGTGGCGCAGGCCGCCCGCAGCACCCGGACGTCGACCGTCAGGCGGGGCCCGTCGGCCAGGCCCAGCACGGCGGGGTCGTCGACCAGCAGCGCCGAGCGCTGACCCCCCGCCCGGTCGGGGTCGAGGGCGTCGAGCAGATGGGTGAGGTTGACCCGCAGGTTGCGCCCGGCCGCGGCGTCGTCGAGATCGGGCCAGAGGTCGGCGGCCACCTGGCGCCGGGACGCGAGTGGGTGGACGGCGAGGTGCAGGGCCAGCTCCCGGACGCGGTGACGGCGCCAGGCCGCCTCGTCGCGGAGGTGGCCGTCGACCCGCAACCGACCCGGTCCCAGCAGGTCGACCTCGATCCGGCGGGGACCGGGCTCGCACCATCGGGCCGGGAGGAACGGGCGGTCCCGCACCGGGGCCGGAGGACCCCCGGCGAGGTGGGCGGCGGCGGCTCGGCCGGCGGCGACGGCCCGGGCGATCGACGGGTGGGCGTCCCCGAGGGTCGTCCACCGGGCGTCCGGCGCGTCGAGCAGGGCCGTCTCCAGGGCGGCCCGCCACAGCGCCGACGGGGTCGGCCGCGCCGGCGCCGGGTCCAGCGCGCCCAGGAGCCGGCGGGCCTCGTCGGGATCGTCGTCGACGGCCCGCACGATCTCGGCGACGGCCGTGAGGGCCGCGCTCTCGGCGTCGGCCCCGCCCCGGTCGGGGCCGTCGTCCTCGGGCGGTCGTCCGGCGAGGGCGAGGTAGCAGGCGAGGGCAGCCTGGGCGGCGAGGGCTCGGCGGGGCGCGCCGACCGATGTGGCCAGGTCGACGGCCAGCCGGGCCTCGTCGATGGCACCGGGGGCATCGTCGCCCATCCACCGGGCCAGGCCCTGGAGGTGGTGGGCGACGGCCCGGCTGGCGAGCGAGCCCACCGCCCCGGCGGCGGTGAAGGCGGCGTGGGCCCCCTCCCGGTCCTCGGCGAGGAGGAGGTTGGTGCCCCGGACCATCAGCACCTGGGCGCCGAGATCGCCCCGCACGGCGCGGGCGGGAAGCTCGTCGAGGGCGGCGACGGCCTCCTGGTAGTGGCCGCCGAGCTGGAGCCCGACCGCCCGGCCCAGCGCCGCCAGCGGTCGGGCGCCGTCGGCCCCCGCGGCCACCAGCTCCTCGGCTCGGATCACCCCCCGGGCCAGGGCGCCGATGTCGTCGGCCTGGAGGGCCCGTTGTCCGAGGTGGAGCAGGACGCCGACCTCGGTCTCGAGGTCGCCGGCGGCGGCCAGCTCGTCCATCACGGCGGCGAGGCGCGACGGTCCCGTGTCGAGCGGCGCGGTCGGCTCGTCGCCCAGGACCGACCGCAGCCACCGGGCCTCGATGCCGCCCGCAGGCAGGAGGGTGCTGGACAGCCACCGGTCGAGGTCGACGTCGGGCACCCGCGGTGGGATGGCCGACAGGGCCGAGCGGACCACGGCGCCGAGCAGGTCGGCGTCCTCGGACCGCAGCGCCAGCCGCCCGGCCTCGACGAGCGCGCCCTGGGCGATGCGGGCCTGGCCGGCGGTCACGAGGGCGGCCCGGCGGTGGGCCGGCGCCAGCGCCCGATCGGCCACCGCGGCCCAGATGGGGTGGGGCCAGACCCCCTCCGGACCCACCCGTACGAGGGGTAGGCGGGCGAGGCGGGCCAGATCGTCGGTCACCCCGGGAGCGACGGCGTCGACGACCGGCCCGGCCACCGCCGGCTCGGCCCCGCCGACGACGGCCACGGCGAGGACGGCGGTGCCGGCGTCGGCGTCGACGGTGGACGCCAGCACCTCCTGGAGGAGGTGGGGGACCAGGTCGGGGTGGCCGGTGGCGACCAGCTGGGCCAGCGCCGGCCAGGCCATGAGCTCCCGATCGGCGGTCGCCGCCCCGCCCCGCTCGGCCAGCGTCCGGACCTCGTCGGAGCGCAGGGCCAGGTCGGCCGGACCGAGGACGACGGCGGTGCCGGCCGCCACCCGGGTGGCCCGGGCCAGCGGGGGCAGCCAGCGGCCCGACACCACCAGCCCGCACCCCGGCGGCAGGGCGTCGACGAGCCTGGTGACCAGCGCCGCGCCGGCCTCGCCGGCCCGCTCGACCCCGTCGAGCACGAGGGCGAGGGGCGCCGGCCCGACGGCGATCTCGGCGATGGCTCGCGCCGCCGTCACGGGGTCCGCCAGGTCCTCGGCGGGGCGCGGGCGGGTCTCCCTCCGCTCCACGGCGGCCAGGATCCTCAGGGCCAGGGCGCCGGGGGCAGCATCGGCCTCGGTGACGTCGACCCGGACGTCGCGGGTCCCGGCCACCGGCTGGGCCAGGGCCTGGTCGAGCAGGACGGTCCGGCCCGAGCCGCCGGGGGCCTCGAGGACGAGGAGGTCCAGCTCGTGGCGCCGGGCCAGGACCCGGGCCAGCCGAGGCCGGTCCAGCACGATCACACCCCCACGCTCCCACACCGAGAGTCCTCGCTCGAACACGCCCTGCGAGTACGACCGACCAGTCGGCCGAGAGGCGCTCACCCGTCGGGCCGGGGGGCTCGGCGCCGGACGGGCCAGACGCGGGCGACCACCCGCGCCACGACATCGCCCTCGGCGATGGCCCCGACCGACCACGAGTCGACGCCCTCACGGGGGTTGTCCCGCTCGACCCACCACCCGCCGTCGTCCTCCCGGTGCGCGGCCCGCTTCACGGCCACGGTGCCGTCCGGCAGCCGCACCACCGCCAGCCCGCCCGTCCGGGGGGAGGCGCCGTGCCGCACGAGCAGGCGGTCGCCCTCGCGCAGGGTCGGCTCCATCGAGCGACCCCGGACGACGGCGAACCCGAACATGCGCACAGCCAACCACCTGTGTTGCAGGGGGTGGGCACGGGGATAGGGTCGCGCTCGCTCCCAGACGACCCGCGATCCTCCGA
>DASYLG010000239.1:0-6783 GCA_036009685.1 Iamia sp.
GTCCGGGGTGGTGTTCTCATCGGCGAGGAACACGGCACCGGTGGAGAGGCCCCAGCCGGCGACGGTGAAGACCCAGAACGGGATGACCTCGCGCCGGATGCGGGCCCGCCCCGACTTGCCCCACACCCAGTACTTGTTGAGCATGTAGGCCGGGATCGAGGTGAGCATCGTGGCGGCCAGGTTGGCCTTGACCGGGCTCAGCCGGAGGCCGGTGTAGAAGATGGCGATCAGCACCTGGGTGATGCCGACGCAGATCAGCGACGTCGAGGCGTAGCGGATCATCCGCTTGCCGGACTCGGTGCGGCTGTGCTCCAGCAAGCCTTGAGGGGTCAGGATCACAAGGGGAGCAGGTTAGCGGCGCGCCCCGGCGGCTCCGAACCCGGAGCGAGTCCTCACGCCGGCGGCAGAGCGTTGGCCCGGGCGACCTCGCCGAACCAGGTCGCGCTGGGCTTGGGGGTCCGGGCGAAGGTGGTGCGGTCGACCTCGACCAGGCCGAACCGGGGGTCGTAGCCGAAGGCCCACTCGAAGTTGTCGAGCAGGCTCCAGTACGTGTAGCCGCCGATGTCGATGCCGTCGGCCAGGCAGCGCTGCACCCCCTCGAGGGCGGCCCGGACGTAGCGGATGCGCTGGTCGTCGTCCTCGGTGGCGATGCCGTTCTCGGTGACGACGAGCGGCACCCGCCCACCGGACACCTCCCAAGCCCGGCGGAGGCTGGCCTCGAGCGCCTGGGGCCAGTACTCGTACCCCATGACCAGGGTCTCGACGCCGGGCTCGCCGCCGATCATGCCGTCGGGCCCGTAGCGGTAGCGGGAGTAGGCCTGGACGCCGAGGAAGTCGTCGCCGGCCACGGCCTCCAGGTAGCGGTCCTCCATGCGGGCCCGGTTGCGCTCCATCCGTCGCTGGGCCTTGTCGCGGTCCTCGTCGGTGTCGCCCACCGCGATCCAGTCGGCCATGGCCAGGGTCAGCCCGACGGGGGTGGCGCCCAGCTCGCTGCGGAGGGCCTCGACCGATCGGTGGTGGGCCACGACGAAGCGGTCGAGCACGTCCTCGGCGCGGGCCGGGTCGGAGACCCCGGGCGGGAAGGCGTTGAGCAGGTAGCCCATCACCCCGACGATGTTGGGCTCGTTGATGGTGCAGGCCCGGGCGATGCGGTCGGGGCCGAGGTGGGCGGCGGCCCGGGCGCAGAAGTCGGCGAAGCGATCGACCGTCTCGTCGCTCTCCCACCCGCCCTCATCGGCGACCCACCGGGGCGTCGTGAAGTGGTGGAAGGTGACGACCGGGTCGAGGCCGCGGGCGAGGAGGCCGTCGCACTGGCGGGCGTAGCGGTCGAGGGTGGCGGTCGACCAGACGTTCTCCTCGGGCTGGATGCGGCTCCACTCGAGCGAGAAGCGGTACGACCCCAGCCCCATGTCGGCCACCACGTCGGCGTCGACCTCCCAGCGGTGCCATGAGTCGCAGGCGTCGCCGCTCGGCTCCTTGCAGCCCGAGCCGGGCGTGTGCTCCCAACGCCACCAGTCGTTGTTCCAGCTCCCGCCCTCGATCTGGTGCGAGGCGGTGGCGGTGCCCCACTGGAAGCCGGTGGGGAAGGCGAGCGAGGCGTCGGGCATGGCGGGCGACCGTACCGGCTCGCCCACCTGCCAGGATGGCGACCGTGCAGCAGGAGGCCGTGGACGACCTGGTGGCGGTGCTCGACCTGGAGCCGATCGAGGTCAACCTGTTCCGGGGGACGAGCCCCGATGTCGACGTGCAGCGGGTCTTCGGTGGCCAGGTGGCCGGCCAGGCGCTGGTGGCCGCGGCCCGGACCGTCGGGACCGACCGCCACGTCCACTCGCTCCACGCCTACTTCCTCCGCCCCGGCGACCCGACCGTGCCGATCCTCTACGAGGTCGACCGGATCCGCGACGGCCGGTCGTTCACCACCCGCCGGGTCGTGGCCATCCAGCACGGCAAGCCCATCTTCAACCTGTCGGCCTCGTTCCACGTCGAGGAGCAGGGCTACGACCACTCGGCGCCCATGCCGACCGACGTGCCCGAGCCCGAGTCGCTGCCCGACTTCACCGAGCGGTGGACGCCGATCATGGGCCAGACCGAGCAGGGCCGAGCCTGGCTGAACCGGCCCCGGCCCATCGACATGCGCTACGTCGACGGCGTCCCCTCGGCCCGGCGCGAGCCGCTGCCGCCCCGCAACCGGGTGTGGATGCGGGCCGACGGCCGGCTCCCCGACGACCCCGTCCTCCACACCTGCGTGATGACCTACGCCTCGGACATGACCCTGCTCGACACCGCCTTGTTCCCCCACGGGCGGTCTTTCATCGAGAACGACGTGATGATGGCCAGCCTCGACCACGCCATGTGGTTCCACCGGCCCTTTCGGGCCGACGAGTGGCTGCTCTACGACCAGGACACGCCATCGGCGTCGGGCGGGCGGGGCATCGCCCGGGGCCTGTTCTTCGGGTCGGACGGCAAGCTGGCCGCCTCGGTCGTGCAGGAGGGGCTGATCCGGCCCCTCGAGGTGCCGGCGTCATGAGGCGTCGGACGGCGAATCGCCAGCGAATCGACGCGCGACCGATCGGTCGGCCAGCGAATCGCCAGCGAATCGACGCCCGACGCCATCGGAACCGTCGTGGGCGGGTGCTGGGGGTGGCCGTGGCTGCGCTCCTGGTGGCCGGGGTGGCCGGGTGCGGCGCCGACGAGCAGGCCGAGACCGGCGACCCGGTCGAGGGGCGCTCGCCCACCATGCCGACCCAGCCCGAGGACAGCTCGGCCACCACCGAGGCGACGACCAGCACGTCCGAGACGACCACCACCGCCGAGGACGGCTCGGACCCGGGGCCCCTGGGCGACGTCGCCGTGACCCTCACCGCGATCGCCGAGCTGGAGGCCCCGACCAAGCTGGTGAGCCGGCCCGGGTCCGACCTGGTCTACGTGGCCGAGCAGGGCGGGCGGATCGTCAGCCTCGACCCGGCGGCCGGCGAGGACGCCGAGCCGGCCACCGCCCTCGACCTCACCGAGGTGACCCGGTCCGGCGGCGAGCAGGGCGTGCTGGGCCTGGCCTTCTCCCCCGACGGCAGCACCCTCTACGTCGATCACAGCGGGCTCGGCGGCGAGACCCGCATCGCCGCCTTCACCATGACCGGCGACACCGCCGATGCCACCTCGCGAGTCGACCTCCTGACCGTGCCCCAGCCCTACGCCAACCACAACGGCGGCGAGATCCTCGTCGACGCCGACGGCCTGCTGTGGATCGGCATGGGCGACGGCGGCTCGGCCGACGACCCCGAGCTGCGGGCCCAGGACCCCGAGGTCCTGCTGGGGAAGATCCTCCGCATCGACCCCACCCAGCCGTCGGACGACCAGCCCTACGCCATCCCCGCCGACAACCCCTTCGCCACCGGCGGGGGCCGGCCCGAGATCGCCGTCATGGGGCTGCGGAACCCGTGGCGCATGCGGTTCGACCCCGACACCGGCGACCTCTGGATCGCCGACGTGGGCCAGGACATGCTCGAGGAGATCGACCGCCTGCCGGCCGACGCCATCCTCGGCGCCAACCTGGGGTGGAGCCGGTTCGAGGGCTCCGAGGAGCTCTTCCCCGACCGCGAGCTGGGCGCCGGGACGCTGGTCGGTCCGGTGTTCGAGATGCAGCACACCGACGGCTGGTGCTCGGTCTCGGGGGGCGTGCTCTACCGGGGCGATGCCATCGCCGACCTCGACGGCGCCTACCTCTTCGGCGACTACTGCAAGGCGGGGCTGTCGGCCATCCGCCTCGACGGCGAGACGGTGGGCGAGACCGCCGTGCTCGACGACGTCGTGTCGTCGGTGGTCTCGATCGACACCGATGCCGACGGCGAGGTCTACGTCCTGTCGATCGACGGCGTCGTCTCCCGCCTCGACCCGGCCTGACGTCCTCCCGCCGCTCAGGCGAGGGGGGCGGCGCCGACGTGGATCTCGGAGCCGGTGCGGTCGCGCCGGACCTCGATGCCCGTGCCGATGCGCTCGCGCAGGCCGGGCACGTGGCTGATGACCCCGACCAGACGCCCGCCGGCCCGCAGCCGGTCGAGCTCGTCGAGGGCCAGGTGGAGGGCATCGGCGTCGAGCGTGCCGAAGCCCTCGTCGACGAACAGCACCCCCAGCTCGACCCCGCCTGACCGCTCGGCCACGACGTCGGCCACGCCCAGGGCCAGGGCCAGCGAGGCCTGGAAGGTCTCGCCGCCCGACAGGGTGGTGACCTCGCGCTCCTCGCCGCTGTGGGCGTCGAGCACCCGCAGGTCGAGCCCGGCCCGCGCGCCCCGGCTCGACTCGGTGTGGACCCGGAGCGAGTAGCGCCCGGCGCTCATCACGGCCAGCCGGTCGTTGGCCCGGGCGCAGATCGTCTCGAAGTGGGCGGCCAGGACCCAGCGCTGGAGCGACACCCGATCGCCGCCCCGCCCGACGCACACCTCGGCCAGACGGCGCCGGACCTCGTGCTCGGCCACGGCGACGGCCAGGTGGGCGGCCTCCTCGCGGTGGGCCGACGCCGCCTCGGCCACCGTTGCTGCCGCCGCCCCCACCCGGGCGGCCGCCTCGACCAGGGCCCGGTGCGTCTCCGCCGCCTCGGCGGCGGCGCGGCGAGCCGGCTCCGGGTCGGGCCGGTCGTCGGGCAGGTCGGCACGGGCGGCGTGCTCGAGCGCGGCCGCCACCCGCTGGGTCTCGACCGCCCAGCGCTCGACCCCGGCCCGCAACCGGTCGCAGGCGGCCGGATCACGGGTGGCGACGGTCGCGGCCGACGCGTCGGGGAAGCCGGCGTCGTCGAGGGCGGCGGCGAGGGCGACCGCCGCGCTCTCGGCCACCGAGGTGGCGCCGGCCAGATCGGCCCGGGTGCGGGCCAGGTCGGCGAAGGCGTCGTGCAGCCGGCCCAGGGCCGCTGAGGCCCGCTCGGCCACGTCGCGTCCGGCGCCCACCCCGAGGACGCCCTCGGCGGCGGCCGCCGCCTCGCCGGCCTGGGACTCGAGCACGGCGAGCGCCTCACGCTGCTCGGCCGCCCGGGCGGCGTCGGCCTGGCCCAGGCGCCGGCACTCCTCGACCGCGGCCTCGGCGGTGGCGACCGCCTGCGCCAGCTCGGCGCGCAGGGCGGCCCGGGCCCGCGCCGCGGCCAGCGCCGTCTTGGCCCCGTCGAGGGCGGCCGACACCACCTCGGGCCGATCGGCGGCATCGCCGGCCTCGGTCCGGACGTCGGCCCGGGCCGCCCGGGCCGCCTCGACCAGGGTGTCGGCCTCGGCCCGCCGGGCCGCCGCTCGCTCGCAGGCGGTCTCGGCGGCGTCGACGTCGGCACGCGACGGCGCCCCGAGCACGGGCGGGGCGGGCGCGGGGTGCTCGTCGGCCCCGCAGACGGGACACGCCTCGCCCGCCACCAGCCGGGCGGCCAGCTCGGCCGCCACTCCGTCGAGGTGGGCCTGGCGCCGGTCGGCGAACGCCAGCCGGGCGTCGGCCTCGGCCTCGCGCGCCTCGAGCCGCCGCTCCTCGGCCTCCAGCACGTGATCGTCCGCCGCCGGGAGACGCCGGGCGGCCGCCGACCAGGCGGCCAGCCGCTCGACCTCGGCGGCCAGCACCGGGACCCGCTCGCCGGCGGCGATGGCGCCGGCGAGCTGGCCGGCGGCCTCCTCGCGGTCGCGCCCGGCCATCTCGGCCTTGGTGGCCCAGCCCACGGCCGACTCGGCGGCCTGGTCCGCCCGCTGCCGGGCCCCGGCCACCTGCTGGCGGGTGCCCTCGGCCCGCACGGCGGCGTCGCCGGCGGCCTCGACCTCGGTGGTGCGTCGCACGATGGCGGTGGCCGCGGCCGTGAGCCAGGCATCGTCGATGGCGACCAGAGCGTCGGCCCCCTGGGCGGGGCCGTGGAGGATCCCGCCGAGCGTGACGGGGCTGGCGGCCCACGCCGATGCTGCCTCCTCGGCCGCGTCCCGTTGGCGAGCGGTGGCGGTGCGGACGCTCCGGTGGGCGCGGTGGGCGGAGTCCAGGGCGGGGGCCACCCGCTGGGCCTGCTCGGCCTCGGCCAGCTCGGCGCGGGCTCGCTCGACCTCGGCCGCGCCCTCCCGCAGCTCGGCCTCCCAACGCCGCAGTCCGTCGCGCTCGACCCAGCGCTCGGCCGTGGCCTGGGCTCGGTCCATCTCGGCCCGGGCGACATCGGCGGCGATGGCGGCGGTGTCGGCCTCGGTCCGCAGGGTGGCGGCCGCCGTCGCCAGCGTGGTGGCCACGACGTCGAGCCCGGGCCCGCCGGGCGTGCCGCCGGTGGCGTCCTGGCCGTCGGCGTCGGCGGTGTCGGCCTCGCCGGTGAGGGCGGCCACGTCGACCACGGCGCCGGCCACCGGGACGTACGGGGCCAGCTCGGTGGCCAGCCGGCGGCGGGCGGCGACGACGGCCTGGACCCGCGTCTCCTGCTCGTGCTCGGCCTGGTCGATGGCCCGGGCCTCCTCGCGGGCGGCCAGGTCGAGGTGGCGGGCCACGTCCTCGAAGCGGTGGGTGCCGAAGATGTTGGCCAGCAGGGCCTCACGCTCGGCCGAGCTGGCCCGCAGCACCTGCTCGAAGCGGCCCTGGGGCAGGAGGACCACCCGGCGGAACTCGTCGACGTCGAGTCCCAGCCGGGCCCGGAGGATGGCGTCGACGTCGGTGACCTTGGTGGCCACCACGTCGGCACCGCCGGCGACCTTCCGCTCGAGCACCGCCTTGGTGGACGCCTGGACGGCCGTGCCGTCGCGCTTGGTGCGCCACCGGGGGGCCTCGCGCCGCACCGTCCACTCGTCGCCGCCGAGG
>DASYLG010000240.1:0-3516 GCA_036009685.1 Iamia sp.
GGATCTGGCGGTCGGTCTTGGTCTGGTAGTCGTCGTAGGCGGGCCAGACGGCGGTGGCGTGGGCCCACCACTCGGTCTTCTCGTCGCCGGTGGCCTCGTGGGCGTCGTAGTCCCTCACCTCGGCGCCGTCTTGGAGCGTGACGACGTCGGGGTGGGCGACGAGGTTGTGGTACCAGACGGGGTTCTGCGGAGCGCCGCCCATCGAGGCGACGACGGCGTACTCGCCGCCGTGCTCGACCCGGATCAGCGGCGTCTTGCGCTGGGTGCCGGTCTTGGCCCCGAGGGTCGACAGGATGATGCACGGCGCACCCTCCATCTCGCCCCCCTCGGCCCCGTCGGTGGCCTCGTACCTCTCGACCTGCGTGGCGATGGGTTCCCAGGGGCTCGGCTCGTACGGTGCATCGATCGGCATGGCCGGGACGCTATCGGGCTCCTCGCGTAGCGTGCGGCCATGGCTTTCCGAGGCTGGCCCGCCGAGGCGATCACCTTCTACGCCGGTCTGGAGGCCGACAACACCAAGGCCTTCTGGGAGGCCAACCGCGCCATCTACGACGAGGCGGTGAAGGCGCCCTTCGCCGCCCTCTCGGAGGCGATCGAGGAGGAGTTCGGGGCCATCCACCTGTTCCGGCCCCACCGCGACGTCCGCTTCTCCAAGGACAAGAGCCCGTACAAGACGGCGGCCGGTGCCGTGGCCGAGGGCGAGGGCGGCACCCGCTACTACGTCCAGATCGGCCGCGACGGCCTGTACGTCGGGTGCGGCTACTACCACCCGGCACCGGACCAGCTGGAGCGATGGCGGGCGGCGCTGGCCGACGACGGCCGCGGACCGGTGCTGGCCGCCGCCGTCGAGGAGGTGCGGGGCCGGGGTCTCGAGGTCGGTGCCCGCGAGGCCCTGAGCACCGCGCCCCGCGGCTACCCCCGCGACCACCCCCGCATCGAGCTGCTGCGCCTCAAGGGCTGTCACGCCGGGCGCACCTTCGCGCCCCGCCGCTGGCTCTCGACCAAGGCCGCCCTCGGCCGCATCACGGACACCTGGCGGGAGGCCGAGCCCCTCACCCGCCTGCTCGACCTCCACGTCGGTCCGAGCCACCTGCCCCCCGACGAGGCCCGCTGAGCCGTCGCCCGGCGGCGGGCTACAGGCGCCCCAGGCCGGGGAGGAAGCGGCCCGTCGCCCCGGCCCAGCGGCGGTAGGCCTCGCCGTGCACGGTGACCAGGTTGGGCTCCTCGACCAGACGGACCTGGATCTCGATGGTGGCCAGGGCGAGGGCGGCGCCCAGCACGATCGGGAGGTTGGGCAGCAGCAGGGCCAGTCCCAGGGCGAACACGACCATGCCGGTGAAGATCGGGTTCCGGACGAGGCCGAAGAGCCCGCCCGTCACCAGCTCGGTCCGCTCGCCGGGCTCGACGCCGATGCGCCACGACGCCCCCATCTGGACCTGGGCCACGACGGTCAGGACGCCGGCCCCGATGGCCAGCGCCGCACCGACGACGGCGGCGACGGGGCCACCGGTCGTCGGGCCGCCGCCCACCAGCGCCACGACGGGACCCGCCCCGAGCAGGACGAAGGCCAGGGTCAGCGCCGGGGCCACGATCCGGTCGATCCCGGTGCGGGTGAAGCGCCACCCCGTGTCTCCGTGCCGGCGGAGCTGGACGACGGTGCGCCAGCCGAAGCCGACGGCTCCGAAGACGACGAGGAGGGCGAGGGCGGCAGCGGCTCGGGTCATGGGCCTAGGATGCGAGTGATCCCTCACGTTCGTCTACTCGCTTCTGGGGAGCTCCCCGCCATGGCCAGCACCGCCCTCGGGCCCCATCTCCGCCCCCGCAAGGAACCCCGTCAGCGCCGGGCCCACGAGACCCGTGCTCGCATCCTCGACGCGGCCCGGGCGGTCTTCGAGGAGCACGGCTACGCCCACGGCACCACCAACCGCATCGCCGAGGCCGCCGGGCTGTCGGTCGGGTCGCTCTACCAGTACTTCCCGAACAAGGACGCCATCCTGGTCGAGCTGGTCGACGTCCACATCGAGGCCGGCACCACCGCCGTCCTCGCCGCCCTGCCGGCGGCCCCCGACGGCTGGGACGCCCTCCCGCTGGCCGCCATCGTCGGGCCGGTGGTGGGGGCCATGGTCGCCCTCCACGCCGATGGTCGGGGCCTGCACCGGGTGCTGTTCGAGGAGGCGCCCCGCCCGCCCGAGCAGCTGGCCCGGCTGCGGGCCCTCGAGCGCGACCTCACGACCATGCTGGGCGCCCGTCTGGCCTCCCACCCCGAGGTCACCGCACCCGACCCCGACCTGGCCGCTCGTCTCACCATCGACGCCATCGAGTCGCTCGTCCACCGCATCGCCACCGACGCCACCGCACCGGTCGCCGACGACGTGCTGGCGGCCGAGATCACCCGCCTGGTGGTGGCCTACCTCACGGCGCCGGGATGAAGGTGATGGCGTCGGCCTCCCAGAAGGCCCGCAGGGCGATGACCCGGCCCTGGTCGTCGACCCGGTAGGTGTAGACGCCCTCGACCACGGCCTGGCTGCCGTCGCCCAGGGTCGTCGTGATGGTGCCGACGTTGGCCACCTCGGAGCCGCAGGCGTACGACTCCCGGATGGCGAAGCGGACCTGGTTGGGTCCGATCACCGAGTCGTAGAAGGCGGCGATCCCCTCGCGCCCGCGGTGGCCGGCGCCGTCCGGATCGAACATCGACGGGCCGATGGGGTCCTCGACGACGGCGTCGGGGGCGAAGAGGCCCAGCCAGCCCTCGCGGTCGCCGGCCTCGACGGCGGCCATCGACCGCTGCGACGCGGCCCGGGCGGGGTGTTCGTCGGTCATGGTGCTCCTCGGCTCAGGGGTCGATCAGCTCAGTGGGTCGATGACCTCGGCGGCGAAGCGGTCGACCGCCTCGTCCTGCACCGCCGGGTCGTTGGGGTCGCCGCCGAAGAAGTACCAGGGCACGGTGATGACCTCGGTGACCCCGCAGGCGGCGACCTCGGCCATGGCCTCCGGCGTGGCCGCCACGATCGGCGTCAGCTTGACCGAGAAGGCGGGGTCGTCGGGGGCGAGGCGGGCCTCGTCGCCGGCGGTGTCGCGGGCCGCGGCCAGACGGGTCGTGATCTCGCGGATCTCGTCGATGCCGCCCTGGGCGCCGATCCAGCCGTCGCCCCGGAGGGCGGCGCGCCGCAGGCCGGGGTCGGAGTGACCGCCGACCTGGATGGGCACGGGCTGCGCCGGCGCCGGGTCGACCCGCAGCCGGCCGAAGTCGTAGAAGCGGCCGTGGTACTCCACCCAGCCCCCGCCGAGCACGGTCCGGATGACGTCGATCTGCTCGTCGAGCCGCTTGCCCCGGGTGGACATGTCCTGGTCGAGCCAGGCGAACTCCTCGGGGATCCAGCTCAGACCGACGCCCAGCTCGATCCGCCCCGGGAACAGGGCCGCCGCCGAGCCGACCGTCTTGGCCCACAGCAGCGGGTGGCGGAGCGAGACCTTGTTGACGTTGGTGCCGAAGGTGATCCGCTCGGTCACCGCGGC
>DASYLG010000241.1:0-4272 GCA_036009685.1 Iamia sp.
CACCGGAACCAGATGACCGACCATGGCATCTGCATCAAGCAGCTCCCGGTCGTGATCGCTGCTGCCCTGCATCCCCGCGGTCTACCCCACCCACCCCAAAATCGCGAGCACCAGAGGGCTGATTGCTCAGCAGTCTCCTAGCCCAGGACGGGGACGGCGGGGGCGGTGACCTCGCGCCAGGCCCGGAGGAGACGGGTGAGCCCCTCGTCGACCACGGGGTGGGGGCGGTCGACGCAGATGCGGAGGTGGGGGTCGGGTCCGCCGCCCGCCCGGGCCACCGAGCCGGGGGCGACGAGCACGCCGTGGCGGCGAGCGGCCTGGACGACCCCCATGGCGTCGGGGACCGGCAGGCGCACCCAGAGGGCGGACCCGCCTCGCGGCTCGTCCACCTCCCAGTCGGGCGCCTCCTCGGCCAGCCGGGCGAGGGCCAGGGCGGCCGAGGCCCGCAGCGTCGCCCGGCGCCCGGCCGCCATCTCGTCGATCGAGGGGAGCAGCCGGCGGGTGATGATCTGGCTGGGGACCGACGTGCCCAGGTCGGTGACGGTGCGGAGCCGGACGGTCCGCTCGACGAGGGGGTTGGGACCGATCAACCACCCGATGCGCAGCCCGCCCCAGGCGACCTTGCCGATCGAGCCGAGGGTGATGACGGTGGCCGTCCGGCACAGGGCGGCGAGGGGCTCGGGCCGGTCGTCGGGCTCGGTCATGGGGACGAGGGCGCGATCCTCGACCACGGTGGCGGCGTGCTCGTCCAGCACGGCGGCCACGGCGCGCCACCGGCCCCGCAGCGGGGCCCGGCCCAGCGGGTTGTGGATCCCGCCCTGGAGGTAGACGAGGGCCGGGCGGTGCTCGCGGAGCACGGCGGCGAGCTGGTGGGGGTCGACGCCGTCGTGGGGGCGGGGGAGGCCGATGACCCGGGCGCCCAGGTGGTCGATCACGTCGAACACGCCCGGGTAGGACGGATCCTCGACGACGACGCCGTCGCCGGGGGAGAGCAGGGCCTCGGCGACCAGGGCCAGGGCGTGGTGCGAGCCGTTGGTGACGTGGACCTGGTCGGGGCTGGCCAGGATCCCCGAGCGGGCCGCCTCCTGGGCCAGGGCGAGCATCAGCGACGGCAGGCCCTGCGGGGAGAGGCCGTGGCCGCCCCCCTCGGCGGTCAGGTCCTCGGGCGTGAGGCTGAAGGCGGGCAGGTGGGTGGCGTCGGGCGGGTTGCCGGTGGAGAGGTTGATGGCGGCGGCGGAGTCCAGGAAGTGGGCGCTGATCCGGTGGGGGACCTCGGGGCGGGGGCCACCGCCGGCCACCTCCGAGCCCCGGCCGGTGCGGGACTCGATGCGGCCCTCGGCCCGCAGCTCGTCGAGGGCGGTGGTGATGGTGCCCCGGCTCACGGCCAGCATCTCGGCCAGGCGGCGCTCGGGGGGCAGACGGGTGCCGGGCGTGAGCATCCCGGCGTCGAGGAGGGTGCGGAGGGCCTGGGCCAGACGGCGGGGGAGCGAGCCCGAGCCGCGCTCGGACCAGCCCGCCAGCAGCGAGGGCAGGTCGACGGGCGTGGCGGGCGAGAGCGTGCGCATCGGACTCCGAGCAGCGGGACATTGGCCTGGGATTGGCCTACCGGTCCGTGGACCAATGGCCAGGGTATGGCCCGTGAGGTCCCGGTGTCCATGGCCCATGCTCGAGAGGTCCCCCGGACCTCACCACTCGGGTCCGGGGAGCGTTGACCCAGTGACGCCGCGGCGCCGCCGCCCGACCCCGAGGAGACCGTCGTGTTCGACCCCTGGTGCCCCACCTGCTCCGCCCGCGTGCTCCTCACGGCCCGCCGGGTGCTGAGCCTCGACCCGACGCCGACCGGCCACCGGGCCCATCTGCGGTGCTGGTGCGGCACGGTCGTCGCCATGGACGTCGACCGCCTCGGTCGCATCGATGCCGAGGGCGCGGTCTCGTCCCTGACCGCCGCCTGAGGTGCGTTCTGTCAACCCCCGTGCACCGTGGCGGTGCACGGGGATTGACAGAACGGTTGGGGTGGGGAGTTTCGTGCGACGATGGCGGGATGCGCCCTGTGATCCGCACGCTCCTGCGCGTCGGTGCCCTGGCCGGAGCCGGCGTCGCCGGGGAGAAGGCCCTGGCCCGGCGGGTCCGCACCCGCCAGCGCGGCGACGACCACCTGCTCGTCCCGCCGGCCGACGTCCGCCACCTCACCGTGCCGGCCCACGACGGGGGGTCGCTGCACCTGCTGGAGCGGGGCGAGGGTCGGCCCGTCCTGCTGATCCACGGGATCACCCTCAACGCCGAGCTGTGGTCGCCCCAGCTCCACGAGCTGGCGTCCGACTTCCGGGTGTTGTCGCTCGACCAGCGGGGCCACGGCCGCTCGGTGGCCGGCGACGACGGCTACGGCATGGCCCAGCTGGGCCGGGACATCGCCACCGTCCTCACCCGGCTCGACCTGCACGACGTCCTGGTGGTGGGGCACTCGATGGGCGGGATGGCCGCCCTCAACTTCGCCGTCGACCACCCCGACGTGCTGCGCGAGCGGGTCAGCGGCCTGGGTCTCGTGGCCACCGCCGCGGCCCGGCCCGTCGTGCCCCTCCTCGTGCCCCGGGCCACGGCGCTGGGTGCGCTGATCGTCGACCGGCTCGACGCCGGCAAGCCGGTCCGCAGCCTGCGGTTCTCGGGCAACGACCTCTCGCTGTTCCTCATCCGGACGGTGTTCGGGAAGGACCCGTCGGCGGCCGCCATCGAGCAGGTCCGGGCGTCGATCGAGGCCACCGACGAGGACGCCATCCAGCGTCTCCTGGCCGGCATCCTCCACGAGCACGACACCACCGAGCGGCTGGGCGACGTCGACGTCCCCGCCTTCGTCGTCGTCGGCAGCCGCGACCTCCTGACCCCGCCGATGTTCGCCCGGCTGATGGTCGAGAACCTCCCCGACGCCGAGCTGACCGTCCTCCCGCAGGCCGGCCACCAGCTGATGCAGGAGCGTCCCGACGACGTGGCCCGACTGATCCGGGACCTGGCCGAGCGCACCGAGGGGGCCGCCGGCGCGCTGGCCCCGACGGGGTCGTAGGCCGGCCGGTGGGTGCCGCCGAGGTCCCGCCGTCGGCGGTCGGCCGATGAGGGTCCTGCTGGTCGAGCCCTGGCTCACCGGGTCCCACCAGGCGTGGGCCGAGGGGTTCGGCCGGCGCAGCGCCCACGACGTCCACGTCGTCGCCCACGACGGGGCCTACTGGCGCTGGCGTCTGCGGGGCGGGGCCGTCACCCTGGCCGAACGGGCCTCCGAGGTCGTCGCCGAGCACGGCCCGCCGGACGTGGTCCTCGCCAGCTCGATGCTCGACGTCCCGGCCTTCTGCGGCCACGCCCGGGCCTGGATGGGCACCACGCCCATCGCCCTGTACCTGCACGAGACGCAGCCGGCGCGAGCCGCCCTCACCGGCGACCCCCTCGACGACGATCTGGCCTATCGGAACTGGACGTCGATGGTCGCCGCCGACCACGTCTTCGTGAACTCGGCCTTCCACCGCGATGCCCTGTTCGGCGCCCTGCCCGAGCTGCTCCAGCGCCCGCCGGACCACCGCCACGAGCACCTGCTCGAGGCGGTGCGGGACCGGACCTCGCTGCTCCCCGTGGGCGTCGACGTCGGAGCCGTGGGCGGTGGGCGCGACGTCGTCGACGACGGCCCACCGATCGTGCTCTGGAGTCACCGGTGGGACCACGACAAGGCCCCCGAGCTGTTCTTCCGGGCCCTGCGCCGCCTCGACCACGAGGGCCTGGCCTTCCGGGTCGCCCTGGCCGGCGCCAACGCCCGGGCCGATCCCCGCGAGTTCATCGAGGCCGAGGAGCGCTTCGGGTCGCGGCTCGTCCACGCCGGCCACCTGCCCCGCGAGGGCTACATCGATCTGCTGGCCCGCTCGTCGATCGTGGTCTCGACCGCCGTCCACGAGTTCTTCGGCGTGGCCATGGTCGAGGCCATGGCCGCCGGCGCCGTGCCCCTGCTGCCCCGCTCGCTGTCGTACCCGGAGATCGTCCCCGACCGCTTCCACGACGCCGTCCTCTACGACGCCTACGGCGACATGGTCCGGCGGCTGCGGGCCGTGCTCGAAGACCTGCCCGCGGCCCGGGCCGCGGTCGACGGGCTGGCCGCCTCCATGGACCGCTTCGACTGGACCGCCCTGGCGCCCGCCTACGACGCCGCTCTCGAGGCCGTCGCCGCCGGCAAGGCCCCCGACGACGTCCCCCTCGCCCAACCCGGCCGCTGATGGCACGCACATCCCGAAGTGGGGGGGG
>DASYLG010000242.1:0-4494 GCA_036009685.1 Iamia sp.
GATGTGGGGGTCGGGATGCCCGATCAGCGTCTCGACGAGGCGATCGGCGCCCATCCCCACCAGCGGGTGGATGCGATGGGCGGGCACGTCGTGTCCGGCCCGGCGGAACGCGGTCGCCCAGGCGATGGTGTGCAGCCACACCGAGTCGACGAGCGTCCCGTCGACGTCGAGCAGGACGGCCACGTCTTCCTCTCGTCCGCGATCGCCCATCGGCGGGCCTCCTTCGCGGCCGGCCCTCCCCGGCCACCCGGGCCCGAAGCGGGGAAGCCGGCGACCGAGGTCCGCGGCCCGTCGCTCGCCGTTTCGGCCGCCAGCGGGGAGGAGAGGGTGCGGCCATGACACGTGAGCCGACAGAGGACGGGCCCGAGGCGCGTCCGCCCGAGGACGCCGAGGACGAGCCGCCGTCCGACGGCCCCGAGGGCAACCCGGGCCTTCCACCCGAGGGCGACGATCCCATGGACGGCGCCGCGCCGTCGGGGTGATGCCCGCTCGACGGCGATCAGCACATCCCGACGACCACCGAGGAGCCCTGCCATGACCGCCGCCACCACCGGCAGCATCCTGACCTGCACGAACGACGATTGCCCCTGCCGGATCGAGGTCCAGGTCCCCTGCCCTCACGGTGAGACCTACTCGTGCGCCTGCGGCCACCCGTTCGTCTCGGCGTCCGACACCGACGACGGCTCGATCCCCCCCACCCCCGGGGCGTAGGTCCGACGATGCCGCGCCATGCCTGAGGCGATCGACACGGACGGGGTGCTCCGGCTCCTCGACGGGCACGATCCCCAGCTGCTCGAGGTCCTGCCGGCGAGTGCCTTCGACGCCGAGCACCTGCCCGGTGCGCTGAACGTGGCCCTCCCATCGCTGAGGAGGGACGTGGCCGGGGCCACTCTCGACGTCGGACGCCCGGTGATCGTCTACTGCTACGACACCGAGTGCGACCTCAGCGCCCGGGGCGCGGCGCTGCTCGAGGCGTACGGCTTCGGCGACGTCTACGACTACCGGGGCTCGAAGACCGAGTGGCTGGGCCTCGGCCACGCCGTCGAGGGCTCCACGCCCGCGTCGGTGCGCGCCGGGGCGCTCGCCGACCCGGACGTCGCCCGCGTCCCCGCCGATGCCACCCTCGGCGATGCGCGTCGGGCCCAGGGGGGAGAGGGCGCCCCGGTGGTCGTCGTCGCCGACGCCGATGTGGTGATCGGAGCCCTGCGGCCCGACACGCTCGGCGGCGCCGACGATGCCCGGGTCATCGACGTCCTCCAACCGGGCCCACCGACGGTCCGCCCGAGCATCACGGCGGCCGAGCTGGCCCGGAGCATGGACGACGAGGGCCAGGACCACGTCCTCGTGACGCACCTCGACGGCCGCCTCCTCGGCCTCGTCCGCCGCCGGGACCTCGACCTCGATGCCTGACGACGCCCCGCCCCTCGAGGTCGGCTACTGGCTCTCGAGCGAGGAGCACGGCGCCCGGGCCCTGGTCGAGAACGCCGTCCGGGCCGAGGCCGCCGGCTTCGGCGCGGCGATGATCTCCGACCACCTGCACCCCTGGACGCCGCGGCAGGGCCACGCCCCGTTCGTCTGGGGGGTCCTCGGGGCCATCGCCCCGGCGACCTCCGAGCTGCGCCTGGCCACGGGCGTCACCGCACCCATCATCCGGACCCACCCGGCGGTCGTCGCCCATGCCGCGGCCACCGCGGCCGTGCTGCTCGAGGGCCGCTTCGAGCTGGGTCTCGGCACCGGCGAGCGCCTCAGCGAGCACGTCGTGGGCGAGCGCTGGCCCCGGCCCGGGGTGCGTCGGCGCATGCTGGCCGAGGCCATCGGCATCATCCGCCAGCTCCTCGGCGGGGAGAAGGTCGACCACGAGGGCGACTTCTTCCGGGTCGAGCACATGCAGCTCTTCACCCGGCCGACCACGCCGCCTCCGATCCTCGTGGCGGCCAGCGGTCGGCGCTCGGCGCAGCTGGCCGGCGAGAGCGCCGACGGGATGATCAGCTACGCCCCCAGCCCGAACCTGGTCGAGGCGTTCGAGGCCGCCGGGGGGTCGGGCAAGCCGCGCATCGGCCAGATCCACGTGTGCTGGGCCTCGACCGAGGAGGAGGCCCGGCGCACCGCGCTCGACTGGTGGCCGAACGGGGCGCTGCCCCAGAAGCTCAACAGCGAGCTGGCCCAGCCCGGTGACTTCGCGGCCGTGGCCGAGATGGTCACCGAGGACGCCATCGCCGAGGCGGTGGTCTGCGGCCCCGATCCCGAGCGCCACCACCGGGCCGTGGCCCGCTTCGGCGCGGCCGGCTACGACCGGGTCTACGTCCACCAGGTCGGTCCCGACCAGGCGGGGTTCGTGGACTTCTGGTCCCGTGAGGTCGCCCCCTCGTTCGCGACGTGAACGATCCCGCTCGGTGGCCCACCATCGCCGACCACCGGCTGCTCGGCGACGGTCGCTCCATGGCGCTCGTCCAGCCGAACGGCACGGTGGACTGGTGGAGCGCACCGGAGCCGGACTCGCCGCCCCTGCTGTGGTCGCTCCTCGACCTCGACGGAGCCTCGGCCTCCTTCGTCGGAGCCCACGTCCTCGACGTGCCGGGGGTGGTCGCCGGCCCCACCCTCATGACGCTCCTCCGGGTCGGGACGGCGCGGGTCGAGCTGTGGGACGGGCTGGTCGCCGGGGACGATGGCCCGGCGCTGGTGCGGTTGGTGCGGTGTCTCGACGCCGACCTCGACATCGTCCACCACCTCGACCTCGGCGGCTTCGACCAGCCGACGGCGACGTGGGACGGGCGGATCGCGACCCTCGACTCCTGCACCCTCGTCGTGACCGGGGGCCACGATGAGGGCGACGGCGACACCCGCCTGCGGGCCCGACGGGCCACGTGGGCGGCCCTGACGATCGCGGTGGGTGGGCCCGTGGAGGCGACGGCCGATGCCCTGTGGTCCCGGCTGGAGGCGGCGCGGGACGAGGCCGAGGAGCCGGTCGCGACGGCCCGGCTCCCGGCGGCGCACCAGGACCGCGGCGCCGATGCCATCCGGGTGCTGCGGGCCTGCACCTACGCCGCCACCGGGGCCCCGGTGGCGGCCCCGACCACGTCGCTGCCGGAGGCGGTCGGTGGCGACCGGAACTTCGACTACCGCTACACCTGGCTGCGGGACAGCTCGCTCGCCCTCTCCGTCGCTCACCTCCTCGGCGCCGGCGGTGTCGCCGGGCCGTACGTCGAGTTCCTCCGCCACCTCGGACCCGACGGCATCCTCGCCACCCCGGTGCGGACCGTGCGCGCCGAGGAGGTGCCCGACGAGCGTGAGGTCGACGGCGTCGCCGGATGGGAGGGATCCCGGCCCGTGCGCGTCGGCAACGACGCCCGCCGCCAGACCCAGTACGACGCTCTCGGCTTCGTGCTCGACGGCCTGCACGTCCACCTCCGCTCCGGCGCCCGGCTCGACCGCCAGCTGTGGGCCATCGTCCGGCGTCTGGCCGATCGCTGCCTCGACGACATCGGCGAGCCCACCTCGGGGATCTGGGAGCGGCGGACACCGGCCGACCTGGTTGCCGCCGACATGGGTCGCTGGGTCACCCTCGACCGCGCCGTGCGGATCGCCCGGCGCCGACGGCCGTGGCATCCCACCCGCCGCTGGCGCCGGGGTCGGGACGCGAGCCGGCGACGGATCCTCGCCGCCCTCCAGCCCGGGGGCCGCCTGCCCCAGTCCTACTCCTCCGACGAGCCCGACGCGTCCAGCCTCCTCCTCGTCGTCCTGGGGCTGCTCCCGCCCCGGTCGCCGGTGGCGACGCGCCTGATCGACGCCGTGCGCCGCGACCTCGGCGCCGGGCCGTTCGTCCACCGCTACCCACCGAGCGACGGCGACGGCTTCCACGGACGCGAAGGGGCCTTCATCCCCGTGTCGTGGTGGCTCGTGTCGGCGCTGGCCCTGGCCGGTCGGGTCGACGAGGCCGGCGAGGTCGCCGACGGGCTGTGCGCCCAGATCCCCGACCTCATGCCCGAGCAGTGGGACCCGGCCCGGTCCGAGGCTCTCGGCAACACGCCGCTCCTGTGGTCCCACATGGAGGCCGCCCGGGCCCTCCACCTCCTCGACGCCGCCCACCGGGGCCGTTTCCGAGCCTGGCGGTGGGGGAGGCGACGACCATGAGCACCCCACGCGTCGGCATCTTCCTCTCCGCCGAGGAGCACGGCCCCAGGGACCTGGTGAGGTTCGGAGCCGCCGCCTCCGAGCACGGCTTCACGGACATCAGCGTCTCGGACCACTACCACCCCTGGGTCGGCGAGCAGGGCAACAGCCCGTTCGTCTGGAGCGTCCTCGGCGGCCTCGCCACCGCCGCGCCCGGCGCCCGGCTCGGGACCGGTGTGACCTGCCCCACGATGCGCATCCACCCCGCCGTCATCGCCCAGGCGGCGGCGACCACGACGCTGATGGCGGGCGGCTTCTTCCTCGGGGTGGGTACCGGCGAGAACCTCAACGAGCACGTCCTGGGCGACCACTGGCCGCCGACCG
>DASYLG010000243.1:0-14839 GCA_036009685.1 Iamia sp.
TCATCCGATCGGTCGAGGACGCGGGCCTGGGCCCGAACGAGAACGTCTACGCCGAGCTGGGCGGCACGTGGTGGTTCGTGATGCAGGACCCGACCGTCGCCGCCCACGTCCTCGGCAAGCTGCTCAAGCACGTCGGACCCGACCGGGTCGTGTGGGGCACCGACTCGATCTGGTTCGGCACCCCGCAGGACCAGATCCAGGCGCTGCGGACGTTCCAGATCTCGCCCGAGCTCCAGGAGCGCCACGGCTACCCCGAGCTGACCGACGAGCTCAAGGCCGACATCTTCGGGCTGACCTCGGCCCGCCTCTACGGCATCGAGGTGCCCGAGAGCGTGTGCGAGGTCGCGGCGACCGACATCGAGCAGATCCGGGCCAACCTCCCGCCGGCGACGACCTACGGGCCCACCACCTCGGCCGAGGCCCTCCGTCTCATCGCCGCCCACCAAGGCGGCTACGAGCTCTAGCGAAGACCACGAGGTGCCAGGCACCTCGTGGTCCTGGTAACGCCCGTAGACAACTGGTAGTCATGCGACGTGGGTCACGACACCATCGCCATCGCCGACACCCCCGAGACGCTCACCCCCGACTGGCTGACCGCGGCCCTGGCCGACCACCTCGACGGCGGTCGCGTCACCGACGTCGCCGCCACCCCGGTCGGCACCGGGCAGATGTGCGACAGCCTGCGGCTCGCCCTGACCTACGACGGCGCCCCGCCCACCGCGCCGGCGACGGTCGTGGCCAAGCTCCCGGCCGCCGACCCGACCAGCCGGGCGACGGCCCTCGCCCTGCGCAGCTACGAGAAGGAGGTGCGCTTCTACCAGCAGGTCGCCGACGAGCTCCCGATCTGCACCCCGACGGTGTTCCACGCCGCCATCGACCCGGCCACGGCGTCGTTCGTCCTGCTGCTCGAGGACCTGGCGCCGGCCCGCCCCGGCGACCAGCTCGCCGGCTGCACCCCCGGGGTGGTGGCCTCGGCGATCGACGAGCTGGTGCGCCTGCACGCCCCCCGCTGGGCCGACCCGACGCTCGCCGAGCTGGAGTGGCTCCACGGCGACCTGGACGCCAGCCGAGCGTTCCTCGGCATGCTCCTCCCCGGCGTGTGGGGCGGGTTCAAGGACCGCTACACCGCCGACCTCGACCCTCACGTGCTCCCCCTCGGCGAGGAGCTGTTCGGCCACCTCGACGCCTACCTCGCCCCACCGACCGCGCCGCTCACCATCACCCACGGCGACTACCGGCTCGACAACCTGCTGCTCGACCCCGACGACGGGCACGTGCGCGGGGTCGTCGACTGGCAGACCTGCGCGGTGGGCCCGGCGCTGCAGGACGTCGCCTACGTGATGGGCGCCGGGCTGCTGCCCGAGGATCGCCGGCCGGTCGAGGAGGACCTGGTGCGGCGCTACCACGACGGCTTGCTCGCCGCCGGCATCGAGGGCTACGGCTGGGACGCCTGCTGGCAGGACCATCGACGGGGCACCTTCGCCGGCCTGGTGATGGCCGTCGCCGCGTCGATGCTCGTCGAGCGGACCGACCGGGGCGACCAGATGTTCCTGACCATGGCCTCACGACACGCCCAGCACGCCCTCGACCTCGACGCCGTGGAGCTGCTGCGATGAGGAGCCGAGCCGCCAGGCGAGGCGACCCAGCCAGCACGGCCGCTCCTCTCCGAGGCGCCAGCCGAGGAGGGCCTGCACCGCGATCCCGTCGGAAGGTCCACCACCCGTGTTAGCCCTGACCTACGAGGGGCCCCAGCACATCGCCGTGTCCGACGTGGCCGACGCCGGGCTGGTCGACGCCGAGGCCGCCGTCGTCCGCGTCACCGCCTCGGGCATCTGTGGCTCGGACCTCCACATCTACGACGGCCACGGCTTCAGCCCGACCACCGGCTACTCGCTCGGGCACGAGGCGGTCGGCATCGTCGAGGAGGTCGGTGCGTCGGTCCACGGCGTCCGGGCCGGCGACCGGGTGCTGGTCACGGCCTCGGCGGCGTGCGGGCGCTGCTCGCCCTGCGCCCACGGCCACATCCTCCAGTGCGAGACGGGCGGGTCGGGGTGCTGGGGGCTGGGCCACGCCCACCCGGGGACCCAGGCCGAGGCCCTCGCCGTGCCCGCCGCCGACCGCAACCTGGTGCTCCTGCCCGAGTCGCTCTCCGACGCCGCTGGCATCGTCCTCACCGACAACCTCCCGACCGCCTGGTACGGCGCTCGGCGGGGACGGGTCGGCCCCGGCGACACCGTCGCCGTGGTGGGGCTGGGCCCCGTCGGGCTGATGTCGGTGGTGTCGGCGTTCGTCATGGGCGCGGCCCGGGTGCTGGCCGTCGATCTCGTGCCCGAGCGGCGGGCCGCGGCGGCCGCCCTCGGGGCCGAGCCCGTCGAGGCCGACGACGTGCGCGCCGCCGTCGCCGAGATGACGGGCGGCAAGGGCGTCGACGTGGCCCTCGAAGCGGTCGGCGCCGACGCCACCCTCACCCTGGCGCTCGACCTCGCCGGTCGGGAGGGACGGGTGTCGATCGTCGGGGTCAACCAGAGCATGGACTTCTCGATGCGGATGGTGCTGGCCCAGCTCAAGTGTCTGGAGATCCACATCGGCCTGTGCAGCGTCCAGCGCGAGCTGCCGACCCTGATGCGCCTCGCCGCCAGCGGACGGATCGACCCCTCGGTCGTCGTCACCCACACCATGGACCTGGCCGACGGCCCCGACGCCTACGCCCTGTTCGCGGCGCGGACCGACGGCGTCGGCAAGATCATGCTGCGCCCGTAGCGGGCCAGTCGGTTCCACGAGTGGACCCACTGGTAGCGTCGGCGGTGTGAAGCGCACGCCCTTCGGCGAGTGGCCCTGCTCGGTGGCCCGGACGGTCGACATCCTGGGCGACTGGTGGACCCCGCTCGTCCTGCGCGAGGCCTACCTCGGCACCCGCCGGTTCGACGTCTTCCAGCGCAACCTGGGCATCGGGCGCAACATCCTCACCCAGCGGCTCACCCGGCTGGTCGACGAGGGCATCCTCGTGCGCCGGCCGTACCAGGAGCGTCCCGTCCGCCACGAGTACGTCCTCACCGACAAGGGCCGCGACCTGTTCACCGTCATCGCCGCCATGAAGACCTGGGGCGATCGCTGGCTGGCCGGCACCGAGGGCCCACCGCTCACCTACCACCACACCCTCTGCGACCACGACATGGATGCCGAGGTGGTGTGCTCGCACTGCGGCGAGCGGCTCGAGGTCCGCGAGGTCAGGGCCCTCCCCGGTCCGGGCTGGCCCGCCGATGAGTCCCCGGCCGCGCCGCGGTCGGCCCCGGCATGACCAAGCTCATCGGTGGCATGACCATCTCGCTCGACGGCTACGTGGCCCTCCCCGACGGCGACATCGGACCCCTGTACTCCGACTTCGAGACGCTGATGGGATCCGACTCGTTCGCCGCCCAGCAGGCCGAGACCGGGTCGGCGCTGATCGGTCGGCGCATGTACGACATGGCCGAGGATCCGGACAGCTACGCCGAGGGCTACGAGTTCCAGTGCCCGATCGTCGTCGTGACGCACGAGGCTCCGGCGCGTCTCCCCGCCCGCAACGACGTGCTGTTCATCGAGTTCGCCATCGACGGCCTGCCCGCCGCGGTCGAGCGGGCGAAGGAGCTGGCCGGCGACAGGGCGGTGTCGGTCCTCGGCGGGCCCGACCTCCTCGACCAGCTGCTCACCCTCGGCCTGGTCGACGAGCTACGTGTCGACGTCATGGCGGTGATCCTCGGTGACGGCCGCCGGTTCCTCGCGGGCGTCGACCGCGCCATCGAGCTGGAGACCCTCGACGTGACTGTGACCGGCCCCCGCACCAGCCTCCACCTCGCCGTCCGCCGCTAGAGCCACCCCTTGGCCACGGCGTCATCGACCAAGGCGTCGACGACCGGCACCAGCGCCGGCGCCCACGTCTCCAGGCGGGCGTTGCGAGCCCGAACGTCGGCCTCGGTGCGCCCCTTCTCCCGCCACAGCGACCCACCCGACGCGTGGTTCACGACGAGCGGGGCGAGGCAGTCGACGGCCCGGGCCAGCTTCGCCTCGGGCGTCTGGGCCGCCTCGAACTCGTCCCACCAGCCCCGGAAGGTGGCGGCCTGGTCGGCGGGCAGAAGGGCGAAGAGCCGGTCGGCGGCGGCCGCCTCTCGCGCCGCCTTGGTGGCCCGGCCGGCCTCGTCCCACGGCGGGGTGTCGCCGGCGTCGATCTCGACCAGGTCGTGGACCAGGCACAGGCACAGGGCCCGACCGAGGTCGACCGGCTCGTCGCTCCGCTCGGCCAGGACGGCGGCCATGAGGGCGATGTGCCACGAGTGCTCGGCGCTGTTCTCCCGGCGGGAGCCGTCGACGAGCGGGTTGGCCCGCTCGATCGACTTGAGCTCGTCCGCCTCGACCAGGAAGGCCAGCTGCGCTGCGGTACGAGGATCGAGCTCCGTCATGACCGCCCATCGTCGCAGGCCGGGTCTCGGTACTGTCGGCGAGATGGCTGCCGCCGACCACCCCAACGTCGTCGCCGTGGGCGATGCCCTCGCCGCTCGCGGCGCGCCCTTCGCCGTCCGGGTCCTGCCCGACGCCGTGGCCACCGCCCGGGCCGCGGCCGACGCCCTCGGCGTCGAGGTCGGGCAGATCGCCAGCTCGCTGATCTTCTCGGCCGACGGCGAGCCCCTGCTGGTGCTGACCTCCGGTGCCCATCGCGTCGACACGGCCAAGGTCGCCGCCGGGCTCGGCGTGGCCTCGATCGACCGGGCCGACCCCGCCTTCGTCCGGGCCGCCACCGGCCAGGCCATCGGCGGCGTGGCGCCGGTCGGCCATCCGGCCCCGGTGCGCACGCTGGTCGACACCGCGCTGGAGGCCCACGACGTGATCTGGGCCGCCGGCGGCATCCCCCACGCCGTCTACCCCACGACCTTCGCCGAGCTGGTCGCCGTCACCGACGGCACCCCCACCGAGGTGGCGTGAGCATGGCCCGGTTCGTGTACTCGGCGACGATGTCGGTGGACGGGTTCATCGCCGGGGTCGACGGCGACATGTCGTGGATGGTGCCGTACCTGGGGCCGGACCCGACCGTCGACGCCTTCATGGCCGAGGTCGGCGCCGTGCTCGTCGGGGGCGGGACCCTGCGGGGCCGGGACCCGTACGAGGGCACCGACGGCGAGGGCGAGGTCTTCGGCGGTGGCTGGGAGGGACCCCAGATCGCCGTCACCAGCCACCCGGTGGACGGCGTGACCTGCACGCCCGACCTGGACGAGGGCATCCGCCTCGCCGCCGAGGCCGCCGGCGACCGCGTCGTCAACGTCCTCGGCGCCACGATCGCCAAGGGCGCGTGGGAGCGGGGCGTGCTCGACGAGGTCCTGGTCGGCATCGTCCCCGTCCTGCTCGGCGACGGCACCCGGCTCTTCGACCACCCCGGTGGATCGACGGTGCGGCTCGAGCCGATCAGCGTCGACCACATCCCCCTCGCCACCTCCCTCCGCTTTCGCGTGCTTCGCTGAGCCCATGGGCATCGTCGACCTCAGCCACCCCGTCGGGCACGGGACCATCACCTACCCGGGCCTCCCCGGCCCGGAGATCAGCGACCACCTCAGCCGGGCCGAGTCGCGCCAGCGCGACGCCGAGGGCTACGAGTTCCAGATCGGCCGCATCGACATGGTCGCCAACACCGCCATGTAGGGACCTCGGGCAGATCGCCGGGGTCGAGCCGGGCATCTCCTCGGCAGAGCCTCGGAGAGCAGGGCACCGTGCTCTTGGGTCGCCTCGCCTGGCGGCTCGGCTCCTTCCTCGACACCCCGTTCCACCGCTTCGCCGACGGCCACGACCTGACCGGCCTCGACCTGGCGCGCGTGGTCGATGTGCCGGGCGTCGTCGTCACCGCCGCCGAACCCGAGGCCGGGCCCGAGCTCCTCGACGGCCTCGACGTCGCCGACCGGGCCGTCCTCTTCCACACCGGCTGGGACGCCCACTGGGGCACCGAGCGCTACGGCGAGGCCGGCCACCCGTACCTGGCCGTGGCCACCGCCGAGCGGCTGGTCGCGGCGGGCGCCGCGGTCGTCGGGATCGACTCGGTCAACATCGACGACACCGGGGCGGCGAGCGCCCGATCCACACCGCCCTGCTGGCCGCCGGCATCCCGATCGTCGAGCACCTCCGCGGCCTGGACGGCCTGGGCGACGCGCCGTTCCGGTTCTTCGCCGTGCCGCCGGCCATCGCCGGCCTGGGCACCTTCATCGTGCGGGCCTTCGCCCTCACCTAGGCAGCAGCGGCACCAGGCGCTCGAGCACGTCCAGGTGGGCGTCGGGGCCGCCGTCGAGCTTGGCCAGGACCGTGGTGATGCCGACCGACGCGTGGAGCTCCAGGCGGGCCGCCACCTCGGCCTCGGAGCCGATCAGATTGGTCAGCCGGCCCAGGTCGAGCGGGACCGCAGCGGCCGCCGCGTCCCGGTCGCCGGACCGCCACAGCTCCTGCACCCGGGCCACGTCGGCCGTGTAGCCCAGCCGGCCGAAGGCGTCGTTGTAGAAGTTGCGACCACCCGAGCCCATGGCCCCGATGGTGAAGGCGTAGCCCTGGGCGTGGCGGGCGACGGCAGTCTCGGTCGCGCCCGCCGAGGCGGTCAGCTCGACGGCGACGGGAGCGACCAGGTCGAGCTGGGCGACGTCCCGCCCGGCGGCGGCCGCACCCTCCCGCAGGGGAGCCAGGACGACGTCGGCCGCCTCGGGGACGAAGGCGTTGCCCAGCCAGCCGTCGGCGGCCTCGCCGGTGAGCCGGAGGTTGGCCGGGCCCATGGCCGCCACGTAGACGGGCACGGGGGCCGGGGCGACGAGCGGCCGGAGGGCGCGACCGGCGCTGTCGGGCAGGGGCAGCGGGTAGATCTCGCCGTCGTGGACCAGGCGCTCGCCCCGGCTCACGGTGCGGACGATCTCGATCGTCTCCCGCGTCGTCTGCACCGGCTTGGTGAACCGCACGCCGTGCCAGCCCTCCATCACCTGCGGGCCGGACACCCCGATGCCGAGGGTGAAGCGTCCGCCGGACAGCGACTGCAGGCTGAGGGCGCTGGTGGCCAGCAGGGCCGGGCTCCGCGACCCGAGCTGGACCACGAACGTGCCCAGGCCGATCGTCGTGGTCTGGGCGGCGACGTGGGCCAGGCCGGTCAGGGCGTCGTAGCCCCACACCTCGGGCACCCACAGTGAGGCCACGCCCAGCTCCTCCAGCCGGCGGGCGTGGGCCCCGGCGTCGGGAGCGTGGGGATCGAAGAGGACGCCGAGCCGCATGGCGGCTGACCGTACGGCAGTCGGTTCACTCGTGCAACGGACTGCGCTACCGTCCGGGCATGCGCTACCGGGACTGCCCCACCGTCGAGGTCTCCGAGCGGATGGCCGTTGCCGTCGACACCGCGTGGGCCGCCGTCACCGACATCACCCTGCCGACCCGGTTCTCGTCCGAGATCCAGACGGTGGCGTGGCTCGACGGCGCCACCGAGCCGGTGGTCGGCGCCCGCTTCGAGGGCCACAACCGCAACGAGCACCTGGGCGAGTGGACCACGACGTGCACGGTCGCCGAGGTCGAGGCGCCCCGCCGCTGGACGTGGGCCGTCAGCGCCGGCGGCGGCACCTGGTCGACGTGGGGCTTCGAGGTCGACCCGGTGCGCGACGGCGTCGTCGTGCGCCAGTGGCTGCGGATGGGGCCGGGTCGCTCGGGGTTGAACATCGCCATCGACGCCATGCCCGACCGCGAGGGCCGCATCATCGAGGTCCGCCTGGCCGAGCACCGCACCGCCATGGCCGCCAACCTCGTCGGCCTCCGCACCCAGCTCGAGGGGCCGACGGCCTAGACCGCTCGGGGGCCGGTCGGACCGCGGCGAGCGCGCGCCAACAACACGACGACTGCGGTCGTGAGGCCCACCACCGCCACCCCGACCACGACCAGCCCGAGGACGGCCGGGCCATCGTCGTCGGCGAGCGCGGCCTCGTCGGGCGACTCGCGGCGAGGCCGTCCGAACGTCACCGGATCGTCGTCGTCGCCGTCCACCGGCGGTGCGTCCGAGACGACGATGGGCGCAGCCGTCGCGTCGCGGGCCACGGTCCCATCGCGGCCGCGAGCGACGACGGTGACCGGCCCGGCCGCCAGCCGGTCGGGGACGGGGACGTCGACGACGAACCGGTAGTCCGCGTCGGCATCGCCGGTCGCCACGACGTGCGGGTTCTCGCCCTGGACGAGCACCACCTCGATGTCCGTCTCCGGGTTCCCGAGCACGCCCACGCCCTCGGGCGGTGCGCCGGTGTCGTCGCACTCGTCGCCCCACCCGGAGCCGACGACGTGGATCACGCCCGAACGGTCGACGCGGCCAGCCGTGTGCTCGATGGTCGGTCCGATGCAGCTCGCCAACACGGCGGACCCATCGGCCAGGCCCACGAGGGCGACGATCACGGACGCGAGGACGACACGGCTGAAGGCCACGGCCCTCCGACGTCGGTGCGGGGCCGGGGTTCCCGGTGCGACGGGCCATGCTGGTGGCCGTGAGCCGGACGATCGAGGGGGACTTCGCCGCCGACGGGGCGGTCTGCGTGCGGGGCGCCTTCAGCCCGGCCGAGGTGGCGCGGGCGACCGACGCCATCGAGGCCACGCTGGCCGACCTCTCGCCCACGGCCAAGCGGGCGAGCGGCGACGACGACGGCGCCTTCGTCGAGGACTTCTGCCGCTGGGGCGACATCGCCGCCATCGAGGAGCTGGCCCGCACCTCGGCCGCCGCGGCCATCGCCGCCGAGCTCACCGGCGCCGAGGTCGTCCGGCTGTACCACGACCACGTCCTGGTCAAGGAGGCCGGCACCCGCCAACGCACGCCGTGGCACCAGGACCTGCCGTACTACAACGTCGACGGCCGCCAGCTGGTCAGCATGTGGATGCCGGTCGATCCCGTGCCCCGGGCCTCGTCGCTGGAGCTGGTGGCCGGCTCCCACCTCGGGCCGTGGTTCATGCCCCGCACGTTCCTCGACGGCCGGGCGAAGTGGTTCCCCGAGGGCGCGCTCGCCGACCTGCCCGACATCGACGGCGACCCCGACACCCACCGGATCCTGGCCTGGGACCTCGAGCCCGGCGACGCCGTCTTCTTCCACATGCTCAGCCTCCACGCGGCCGCCGGGTTCCCTGGCCCGGGCCGGCGCCGGGTGCTGTCGCTGCGGTTCCTCGGCGACGACGCCGTCCACGCCCCCCGCCCGTGGGCCACGTCGCCGCCGTTCCCCGGGCTGGCCGACGAGCTCCCCGCCGGCGCCCCCCTCGATCACCCGCTCTTCCCGGTGCTCTGGTCGCGGGCCGACGCCGCCGCCCCGGTCCGGGCGTGAGCGTGGACCGCACGCCGCTCGTCGGCCGGGTAGACGTCGGCCGGGCCTTCACCGCCACCCGCCGGGTGCGCTGGGGCGACGCCGACCACCGGGGGCGTCTCCGCCTCGACGGGATCGCCCGCTACCTCCAGGACGTCTCCAACGACGACACCCGGGACGCCGGCCTCGGCCTCCACCTGCCGTGGGTCGTGCGCCGGACCACCATCGACGTGATCGCCCCGCCCGTCGCCGGCGAGGTCCTGACCCTCACCAGCTTCTGCGGCGGGCTGGGAACCGCCTGGGCCGAGCGCCGCACGACGATCGAGGGCGATGGCGGCGGCCACGTCGAGGCGGCGTCGCTCTGGGTCGCCCTCGACCGGAAGACGAACCGCCCGACCCGGTTGAGCCCCGAGTTCACCGCCCTGTACGGCTCGGCCGCCGCCGGGCGCACGATCGGGGCCCGCCTCCACCACCCGCGCCCGGCCGAGGACGCCCCGTCCCGGCCGTGGTCCCTGCGCAGCACCGACCACGACGGGATGGGCCACGTCAACAACGCGGCCACCTGGGAGCCGGTGGAGGACGAGCTCGACCGCCGCGGGCGGGTCGCGGTGCGGGCCGAGCTCGAGTACCCCGGGGCCATCGAGCCCCACGACGTCGTCGAGCTGCGCTCGACCCTGGTCGACGACGAGCTCCAGGTGTGGCTGCTGGTCGACGGCGTGGTCCGGGCGTCGTCCCTGGTCCTCACCACGGCGCGCTAGGTTCCCCCTTGTGGAAACGGCCGTAGCCACCACCTCCCGCCCCCGCGCCGAGGGAGCGCCCCTCGGGTCCGGATCGGTGCTGTGGCGGATCGCCGGCGACGGCCGGGGCCTGATGACGGGCACCTCGGCCGGGGTCCTCCAGCTCCTCCATCCCGGCCTGGGGGCCGGCGTCACCGACCACTCGGCCTTCTTCACCGAGCCGTGGGCCCGGATCATCCGCTCGATCCCCCAGATCTGGGGGACGATCTTCGCGTCCGACGACGCCGACGGCGACCAGCGCGGTCATGCCATCCGCGACCTCCACCCCGACATCAAGGGCGTCGACCACGAGGGGCGCCGCTACCACGCCCTCGACCCCGACGTCTTCTGGTGGGCCCACGCCACGTTCACCTGGGAGTTCTTCCGGGCGGCCGAGCTGTTCTTCCCGCTGCCCCTCACCCGGGGCGAGAAGGAGCAGCTCTACGCCGAGAGCGTCACCTGGTACCGCCGCTACGGCGTCAGCGACCGGCCCGTCCCCATCGACCTGGCCGCCTTCGAGGCCCGCTTCGCCGAGATCTGCGCCCACGAGCTCGAGCTCACCCCGGCGGCCGACTGGGTCCTCCACCCGCCGGAGACGGCGCCGGCCCTGCCCGAGGCGCCGCTGCCACTGCCGTTGCGACCGGTCGAGCCCGTCATCAGCTGGCTGCGGGGCGAGAACCTGCGGCTCGTCACCCTGGGCGCCCTGCCCGACGTGGTGCGGCGCCGCTTCGCCATCCCGTGGACCCACCGCGACCGGCTGGCCTTCGCCACCACGGCCACGGCCTTCCGCTCGATCGGCGCCACCATCGGACCCCGGGCCTTCGACGTGTTCTTCCCCCCCGGCACCCCGCGCCGCTGAGCGCAACCGGATCGGAGCCGACGGAGGGCCGGCGGTACCCTCGGCCGATGCTGACGATGCAAGCCGCCCTGCTGGGTCTCTCCGAGTTCTGGGCGGCTCGCGGCGGCGCGGTCGTGCAGCCCTACAACACCGAGGTCGGGGCGGGGACGATGAACCCGGCCACCTTCCTCCGCGTCCTCGGGCCCGAGCCGTGGAGCGTCGGCTACGTCGAGCCCAGCGTGCGGCCCGACGACAGCCGCTACGGCGACAACCCCAACCGGCTCCAGACCCACACCCAGTTCCAGGTCATCCTCAAGCCCGAGCCCGGCAACCCCCAGGAGCTGTACCTGGAGTCGCTGGTCCACCTGGGCATCGACGTGGCCGCCCACGACATCCGCTTCGTCGAGGACAACTGGGAGTCACCCGCCCTCGGGGCGTGGGGCCTGGGCTGGGAGGTGTGGCTCGACGGCCAGGAGATCACCCAGTTCACCTACTTCCAGCAGGCCGGAGGGCTCGTCCTCGACCCGCCCGCCACCGAGATCACCTACGGCATGGAGCGCATCCTCATGGCGCTCCACGGGATCGACCACTTCAAGGACATCCCCTACGGCGACCACGTCACCTACGGCGAGCTGTTCCTCGAGGCCGAGAAGGAGTGGAGCACCTACTTCCTCGACACCGCGGACGTCGACCTCCTGCGCCGCCAGCTGGCCGATCACGAGACCGAGGCCCGGCGGCTGATCGGGCTGCGCCTGCCCATCCCGGCGTACTCGCAGATCCTCAAGTGCTCGCACGCCTTCAACGTCCTCGACGCCCGCGGCGCCATGGGCACCACCGAGCGGGCCACCGCCTTCGCGTCGATGCGGGGCCTGGCCCACGACGTGGCCGAGCTGTGGCGCGACACGCGTGACGAGCTGGACTTCCCCCTGGGCCGGGCCGACGAGCCCGACCCGGCGCCGACCCTCGCTCCGACGCCGCCCGTCGGCGACGGCCCTCGGACGTTCCTGCTGGAGCTGGGCGTCGAGGAGCTGCCGGCGGCCGACGTCGAGGCGGCCCGGACCACCCTCCTCCAGGCGGCCGCCGAGGCCATGGGCGCCACCGACCTGGAGCACGGTGCGATCGCCGTGCTGGCCACGCCCCGCCGGCTCCTCGTCACCATCGACGCCGTGGCGCCGGTCGAGCCCGAGAAGACCGTCGTCGTGCGGGGCCCGAAGGTGAAGGCCGCCTTCGACGCCGACGGCAACCCCACCAAGGCGGCCGAGGGCTTCGCCCGGTCGCGCGGAACCACCGTCGACGCCCTCACCCGCGTGACCGAGAAGGGCGAGGAGCACCTCGCCCTCGAGAGCGCCGGCGGGGGCCGCGCCGCGGCCGACGTCCTGGCCGAGGTCGTGCCCACGGTGCTCGGCAAGCTCCGCTTCGGGCGGAACATGCGCTGGCGCCCGGGGTCCGACCTGGCCTTCAGCCGGCCGGTCCGCTGGCTGGTCGCCCTGCTGGGCGACGAGGTCGTGCCCACCGCCTGGGCCGGGCTGCCCGCCGGTCGCGAGACCCGCCTGTTCCGCTCCACCGGCGATCCGACGGCCACGTTCACCTCGGCCGAGACCGCCGTCGCCACGCTCGAGGAGCACGGCCTGGTGCCCGACCCCGACGTGCGCCGCCAGCAGATCGTCGCCGGCGCCACCGCCCTGGCCGAGGCCGAGGGGGGCACGGTCGACGTCGAGCGCTGGGCCGCGCTCGTCGACGAGATCGTGAACCTGGTGGAGGCGCCCACGCCGGTGCTCGGATCGTTCGACCCCGTGCACCTCGCCCTCCCGCCCGAGGTCCTCACCGCGGTGATGTCCAAGCACCAGCGCTACCTGCCCGTCACCGATGCCAACGGGGCCCTGCTCCCCCACTTCGTCACCGTGGCCAACGGGGCCTGCAACCCGGCCGTCGTGCGCCGCGGCAACGAGGCCGTGATCTCGGCCCGCTACGCCGATGCCACCTTCTTCGTCGCCCGCGACCGGGAGACGCCGCTGGCCGACCTCGCCGCCGGGCTGGCCACCATCACCTTCGACAACCGGCTGGGCTCGGTGCGCAACCGGGTCGACCGCATCGCCGCCACCGCCCTCGACCTGGCCGCCGCGGTCGACGCCGATCCGGCCGTCCGCGCCGTGGTCGACGAGGCCGGCCCGCTGGCCAAGTTCGACCAGGCGTCGCAGATGGTCGCCGAGATGACGTCGCTGGCCGGCACCATGGCCCGCTACTACGGCGCCGACGCCGGCCTCTCGCCGGCGGTCGTCGCCGCCATCGCCGAGACCGAGCTGCCCCGCGCCGCCGGCGACGAGGTGCCTGGCACCCTGGCCGGCGCCCTGCTCTCGCTGGCCGACCGGCTCGACCTCATCACCGCCCTGTTCGCCGTCGGCGCCGAGCCCACCGGCAGCGCCGACCCCTACGGCCTGCGCCGGGCCGCCCGCGGCGTCGTGCTGGTGGCCATGGCCGGCAGCGATCCCGCCCTCGACCGGTTCTCGCTGCGGGCCGGGCTGGCCGCCGCCGCCGCCCACCTGCCCGTCGACGTACCGGAGGGCTTGGTCGAGCGGATCGAGCCGTTCGTCCGACGCCGCTTCGAGCAGACCCTTCTCGACCAGGGCCACCGCCACGACCTGGTCCAGGCCGCCCTGCTCCACGCCGACCGGCCCGCCCATGTGCGGGCCGCCCTCACCGATCTCACCGCCGCGGTGGGCTCCGAGCGCTTCGGTCTCGTGGCCGACGCCCTCAAGCGGGCCGACCGCCTGGTCGGCGACGCCGATCGTGGCGCCCTGCCGCCGGTCGACCCCAGCCTCTTCGACGACCCCACCGAGGGCGCCCTCCAGGCCGCGCTCGAGCGGGTCGAGGCGGCCGACACCGCCGGATCGGTGGCCGCCTTCCTGGCCGCGGCCGAGCCGCTGTCCGGCGCCCTCAACGCCTGTCTCGACACGGTGATGGTCATGGCCGACGACCCCGCCGTCCGGGCCAACCGCCTCGCCCTCCTGGCCCGCGTCGCCGCCACCGGCGCCTCCGTGGTCGACTGGTCCAAGGTCGAGTAGACCCGCGGGCATGGCCTGGGACCTGCTCGTCGACCGCTCCGACCTCACCCACACCGAGGTGGTCGAGGTGCCGACCCCCACCCCCGCGCCGGGGGAGGTCGTGCTGCGGAGCGATCGCGTCGGCATGACGGCCAACAACGTCACCTACGCCGTCTTCGGTGACGCCATGAGCTACTGGGACTTCTTCCCCGCCGCCGATCCCGCCCTCGGCCGGGTGCCGCTGTGGGGCTTCGCCGACGTCGAGTCGAGCACGGTGCCCGAGGTGGCCGAGGGCACCCGGTTCTACGGCTACCTCCCGACCAGCAGCCACCTGGTCGTCCGGCCGGCCAAGGTCGACCCATCCGGCTTCCGGGACGCCAGCCCGCACCGCCAGCACCTGCCCAGCCCGTACAACGGCCTGACGACCACCACCGAGGACCCGGCCTACGCCGCCGACCTGGAGGACCTCCAGGTCCTGTACCGCCCGCTGTTCATGACCAGCTTCGTGCTGGCCGACTTCCTCACCGACAACGGCTGCTTCGGCGCCGCCTCGGTCGTGATCAGCAGCGCTTCGAGCAAGACGTCGTACGGCACCGCCTTCCTCCTCGACGGCGTCCACCGGGTCGGCCTGACCAGCGCCGCCAACCGGACCTTCACCGAGGGCCTCGGCTGCTACGACGAGGTGCGGACCTACGACGAGGTCGACGCCCTGGCCGAGGGGCCGGCGGTCTACGTCGACGTCGCCGGCGACGCGGGCCTGCGACGCCGGGTCCACGAGCGGCTGGCGCCGGTGCACTCGGCGGTGGTCGGGGCCGCGCACCACGACGCCGCCCCGGACCTCTCGGCCGAGGACCTGCCCGGTGGCACCCCCACCTT
>DASYLG010000244.1:0-3649 GCA_036009685.1 Iamia sp.
CCCCTCCGCCGCCGTCGCCGCCACCGACCGAGCCACGTCCGCCGACCCGGCCCCGCCACCCCAGCCGGATGTCGGCGGACGGGGCTGGCGCGTTCCTCAGACGAGTGCGGGGGCGGCGGCTCTCTCCCGTCACCACGAGCCCCCACCTCCGCCGCCGTCGCCGCCACCGACCGAGCCACCGCCACCGTCGCCGCCGCTGCCGGAGCTGCTGGGGGCGGTGTGGGTGGAGCTGAAGCTGGAGGCGTGGACGGCGGGGACCATGACCGAGGAGGCGTAGCCCTGCTCGACCGGGGAGACGGTCGAGGCGGCGAGGGCCTGGCCCCACGCCTTGGACTCGCCCAGGGCGACGGCCCACGCCGAGTACTCCCGGAGGACGCCGTTCTGCCAGGCCCAGTCGACGTGCTGGGCCTCGCTGTCGTGGAGGAAGCGGCGGAACGACTCGGTCCGCAGGGCGATGGCCGAGCCCCGCCAGCTGAGGCTCCGCACCAGCTTCCAGTAGACGCACAGGGCGGTGATCAGGGGGACGAGGACGGCGAGGAGGATGGCGATCGGCGCCTGGAGGAACCCCGCGGCCTGGCCCAGGAAGAAGAGGCCGAGGACGGACGGGATGCCGAGCCCCAGGCCGAGCCCGAGGACCAGGCCGATCCGGGACCCGCCGGTGACGCTCGAGCGATGGGGCGGCCGGCGGCGGAAGACACCGCTGGTGCGGACCCACGACCCGATGGCCGTGGCGGCGTCGTCCCACGCCTGGGAGAAGGCCGGGTCGTAGCCCCCGAGATCGATCCCGGGACGGCCGGCCAGGGCCCGGTTGAGGATGGCGGCGACGGTCGAGTCGGCGTTGGTGGCGGCCGGTCCGGGCTGGATCCGCACGCCGCCCCACTCGTTGCCCTGGAACGAGAGGACGTCGTGGGCGGCGAGGGACGAGAACCAGGCGCCGATGGTGCGTTCGTCGATGGCCTCGCGGAGGACGGCGGAGCCCTGCCAGGGCTCGATCCCGCCGGGCGGGACGAAGTCGATGCCGGCCAGGTCGCCCATCCGCTCGTCGGCCACCATCCGGGTGCCCAACGGCGGGGGGCCGATGTCGCGGGTCGGGCCGAAGGTCTCGTCGCCGTAGGCGAAGGCGGCGTCGGTGGCCCCGCCGGGAGCGACCTCGTTGCGCCCGACCCGGCGGCAGACGAGGTAGGTCGCCAGCCCGACCAGGAGGCCGATGACGCCCACGATCACGCCCCAGCGGACGGCGATGCCGCTGTCGCGCTCGGCGATGGGGGCCAGCTCCGGCAGCGTCGCCTCGCCGGTCGCGCCCACGCCGCCCTGCATGGTGATCCCCCGGTGAGGGTCGAGGTGGTCGGCCACGGTGCGGACGCCGCCGTCGAGCTCCGCCACCTCGCAGCGGGTGCGTGCGTCCTCCCGGCCCTGGAAGCAGGCGACGTCCGACAGCTGGGCTCCGACGATCCGGGCGTCGATGTCGTCGATGGGCACGTCCCACTCCGTCCCGATCATGTCGAGGGCCACGAACCCGCCGCGCACGGAGGTCGGCAGCGTGTAGGCGATCTCGTAGCGGTGCCGGCCGTTCACCGTGGTGGTGGGATCACCGATCCGGATCCGGAACAGCGTGCCCTCGACCGTGGTCAGGACCCCGGACGGCGCCGTGGGCGACGACACCTCGACGTCGGTGGGCTTGCCCCCGAGGCCGATGGGGATCTCCCGGTAGATGCCGTGCTTGTCGAAGGACAGGGCGCCGAAGTCCCAGTCGATGACCTCGCGGAAGCGCACCGAGCCGTCGTCGTTGACGGTGGCCACGACCTGGTAGCCGGTGATGCGCTCGGTGCCGACGACCGGCCCGACCACGCCCAGCGCCACCACCGCGACCACCACGAGCACCGAGATCAGGACGACCAGGTGCCGCAGCCCCATCCGGAGCTTCACGGGCTACGCCTTCGCCCCGGCTGCCGCCTTGGCCTTGGCCTTCTGCTCCTTCTTCCAGGCCCGGACCCGGTCGAACGCCTCGCGCGAGTCGACGTCGGCCACCGACAGCCGGCGCCCGTCGCCGAAGGCACCGGCGGCCTCCTCCCAGCCAGCAGGCCGGACGTCCATCCGCTTGGCCAGGAGGGCGATGAAGATCTGGGCCTTGTCCGACCCGAAGCCGGGCAGGGCGAGCAGCCGGCGCAGCAGGTCGGCGCCGTCGGCGGCCTCGGTCCAGAGGGCCTCGGCCCGGCCGCCGTGGTGCTCGACGATCGCCGCGCACACCGCCTGGGTCCGCTCGGCGAAGGCCTTGGGGAAGCGGTGGAGGGCGGGCGGGCCCTTGAACCAGACCAGCATCTGCTCGGGGTCGGCAGTGGCGATGGCGGCGGCGTCGAGGGGTCCGCCACCCATCCGCTCGGCCAGGTCGTACGGGGACCGGAAGGCCTTCTCCATCGGGATCTGCTGGTCGAGCAGCATCCCGATCAGGAGGGCCAGCGGGTCGGCCAGCAGCAGCTCGTCGGCCGCGTCGTCGCCGGTGACGGGGAACATCGGTGCAGCCACGGCCGTGACGGTAGCGGCCACGGATGGCTGGCACCGGTGGCGGTGGGCCGTCGCCTACGGTCGGGCCGATGCCCGCGCCCCTCCGTCGCCGCCCCCGCCGGGTCGGTGCGGTCGTCCTGGCCGCCCTCCTGCTCGGCGCCTGCTCGAGCGGTGAGGACGGGGCGTCGGAGGGCGACGACCCGGCGGCCGCGGCCACCGGCGACCGGGTCGTGGTGACCGCGGACGACCTCGGGCCCTTCGCCGAGGTCGACCCCGACGACGTGGCCGGCCCCGGTACCCCGCTCGGCGGTGGGCTGTCGGTCCCCGACGGCGCCCTCCTCCAGGGGGCCGCCTTCCCCGACCTCGTCGGCGGTGGGTTCCGGGCCCTGCTGCTGGTCACCGGTGACCCGGTCGACGTCTACGACGCCATCGCCGGCCAGGCCTCGGGCCTGGGCATGCAGGGCCCCGGCGGCTGTCTGGGGGCCGAGACCCTGGTCGGGTGTCAGGCCACCTTCGTCGACGAGGCCGACGGCGAGAGCCTGGCCGTCACCGTCACCCGCCGGATCGACCCCTTCACCGGCGTGGTCTCCGGGGTGGGGATGCTCTACCGGCCGCCCGGCAGCGAGGACGGCGGCGGCGAGGCCGGCACCGCCAACGCGCCGACCACCCCCCTGGCCGAGGTCGTCCTGCCCGATCCGGTGCCCGTGCCCGCGCCCGAGGACGTCGCCCTGGCCGTGCGGTCCCCGGGCTCGCCCATGCGCAAGGTCGAGGTGGGCAGCGAGCTGGTCGGCCTGCCCGGGCCCTGCGCCTGCGTCGGAGGGGGCTGGTCGATCGTGGTCCGCCTCGAGGGCGTCGAGCGCGACGTCCTCCACGGCTACGCCCGCCAGTTCTCCGACCTGGGCGAGGTGCCCGACCTCGAGGACCGCCATCGCGACGACCTCACCCTCGTCGGCGTGCGCGTCGGCGAGGGCGACGCCACCGCCGAGATCCGCGCCTTCCTCCCCGACGACGCCCCCGCCTACGCCATCATCTCCGTCCGCCCCGCCTGACCGTCGCGATCCCACGAGGTGCCAGGCACCATGTGGGAGCTGGACGAGTGGCGATCATCGGTACCGACGCCCACGAGGTGCCTGGCACCTCGTGGGCG
>DASYLG010000245.1:0-3189 GCA_036009685.1 Iamia sp.
CGTGGGTGGCGACTGGTCCGACATGCCCGACGACATCGACTGGTGACCAGGAGACCACGAGGTGCCAGGCACCTCGTGGTCCGCTACCCCCGGCGAGCGTTGAGGTAGTTGTAGACGGTGAAGCGGCTGACGCCGAGGGAGTCGGCCACGTCCTCGACCGAGCGGCGGTAGGCGAAGCCGCCCCGCTCGTCGAGCAGGGCCACGGCCCGCTGCTTGTCCTCCCGCGAGAGCGAGGCCAGCGGCCCGCCCACCTCGGCCTCGACCTCCTCGATCAGGGCGCCCAGGCCCGCCCGGCGCGACGCCAGGCGCAGCGCGCCGACGACCTCGCCCTCCCACTCGAGCGGGATGTCGTCGGCCCGCACCCGCGACCGGCCGACGATCGTGGCGCCGAGCGCCGCCGCCACCGGTTCCAGCGCGACGAGGAGGGGGTGGCGGGCGGGCACGGGCCCAAGGTAGGCGGCCCGCTACCCCGCCAGGCGGTCCGGGGCGAAGCGGGCCAGGACGGGCTGCTCGACCACGCTCACCAGGGCGGCGAACACGATCGAGGCCACGGTCACGACCACCACCGCGGCCCACAGCTGGGCGTACTGGGCGGTGATCGTCGAGTTGACCATCAGGGCGCCCAGGCCGGTGCCAGTGGACAGCCAGCCGTTGAGGATCGACCCGAGGATGGCCAGCGGGGCGCACACCTTGGCCGACGCCATCAGGCTGGGCAGCGCCGACGGCAGCCGCAGCTTGAGGAGCTGGCGGATCGGCCCGGCGTTGTAGGCGACGAGCAGCTCGATGGCCTCGGGCCGCACCGCCCGGAGCCCGTTCGACACCAGCACCAGCGCCGGGAAGAAGGTAATGATCGAGATGATCACCAGGCTGCCCACCGTCCCCCGTCCGAAGACGTAGGCGAACAGCGGGACCATGGCCACGATGGGTACGGACCGCAGGGCCAGGGCGATGGGGAGGAACGTCCGCTCCAGCGCCTTGGAGAGGGTGAAGGCGACGGCCACGACGACCGCCGAGACGATGCCGGTGACGAACCCCCAGCCGGCCTCGGTCAGCGTCTTGATCGTGGCGGCGCGCAGCTCGTCCTGGCGCTCGGCGCCCTTCTCGGCGTCGGTGATCCAGTCCCACACGGCACTCGGTGTCTTGCCCACGTAGGCGTTGACGTCGAAGTAGTCGAGGAACACGACCCAGAGGGCGAGGAGGATCCCGGTGACGGCGGCGAAGGTGATCAGGGCCCGGACGATCCCGATGGCCAGCCGGCCGCCGCCTCCTCCCCCGGGGGCTGGGCCGACGGTGGTGATCTGCGGTGCGGTCATCGGCGGGTCTCCCGTCCCCGGGGAGCCCACGGGGTGAGCAGCCGGCCGACGAGGGCGATCAGGGCGTAGCCGGCGCCGGCGGCCAGGGTGGCGACGAGGGCGAGGCCCCAGACCCGGGCGGGGTCGGCGTTGGCGCGGGCGGCGATGAGGGCCACGCCCAGGCCGTTGTCGGCCCCGCCGATGAACTCGCCGATGATCCCGCCGAGGATGGCGGCGGGGGCCGAGATCCGCAGGGCGGCGAAGTAGTCCGGCAGGGCGGCCCGGAGGCGGACCTTGCGGAGGGCCGACACCGGTCCCCCGCCGAAGGCCCGCACCATGTCGAGGCTCGTCTTGTCGCAGGCCCGGAGGCCGACCATGGCGCCGATCATCGTGGTCAGGAAGACCGACAGGGCGGCCAGTGCCGAGCGGGGTGCGTCGCCCGTCAGCGAGACCTGGAAGATGGGCCCGAGGGCGATGATGGGCAGCGAGCTGATGGCCACCGCCACGTGGAGCGCCGGGCGCTCGAGGTGCGGGATGGCGATGGCCACGACGCCGATGAACGTGGCCACGATGTTGCCGTAGAGCCAGCCCGGCCACACCGCCCGCAGCGTCGAGCGCAGGTTGCGGGTGTAGGTGTCGAGGTCGCCGACGACGTTCCCGACCACGTCGGTGAAGGGCGGGAAGGCCTTGGAGTCGGCCATCACCGTCAGCGCCAGCACCTCCCAGACGACCAGCAGGGCGACGATGGCCACCGCCGAGGGCAGCCACGAGACCTCGGCGAGACGCGCCCCCGCCCGGAGCCGCGTGGCCGGCTCCGGGCGAGTCGCAGTGGTGGTCGGGGCCGTCATCCGCCGGTGAGGTCGATCCCGTCGGCGTAGATCTCGTCGAGGATCTCGTTGGTGTAGAGGTCGGCGGAGATCTCGAAGCCCAGCTCGCCGAGCACGCTGATGTTGCGGTCGATGTCCTCGTCGGACATGTAGAAGAGGCCCTTCTCGTCGGTGGCGTCCGACTGCTGGAGCTCGATCTGGGCCTCCAGCTCGAGCTGCTGGGACTCGGGGTCGAGGTCCAGGTCCTTGCCGTAGTCCTCGAGGGTGAGGTCGATGGCCAGCTGGTTGTCCTTGATGACCTCCTGCCACCCGCGGGACTCGGCGGCCATGGCCGCGACCAGCTGATCGCGCTTGGTCTCGAGGGTCTCCTCGGTGACGCCGTAGAGCTGCTGGTAGAGGGTGATGCCGTAGTCCTGGAGGGCCAGCGTGCCCACCTCGAGGCCCTTGGTCCGCAGGATGTTGGGCTCGTTGGTGAGGAAGGCGAAGAAGCCCTGGACCTCGCCGTTCTCCAGCGGCGTCGGCTCGAAGTCGACCGGGACCTTGTTGACCTGGTCCGGGCCGGTGCCCTCCTCGAGCCCGTTGTCGGCCAGGAAGGCCTGCCAGATCTGCTCGTTGGCGGTCTGGACGCCGATGGTCTTGCCCTTCATGGCGTCCGGCTCGGCGATCGGGTCCTCCTCCAGGTAGAGGATGCAGAAGGGGTTCTCCTGGAAGTTGGCCCCGATGATCTTGATGGGCGCATCGTCGTTGGCGACCGCCGCGGCCCAGGTCTCCGAGCCCAGGAACGAGTAGAGGACCTGGCCCTGGACGAGGGGGGCGATGGCGTCGCCCGGACCGGCGATGAGGTTCACCGAGCTGAACCCGGCGTCGGCGAAGTAGCCCTTCGAGTCGGCCACGTAGAGACCGGCGAACTCGATGTTCTTGATCCAGGACAGCTGGATGCCGAGCTCGCCGAAGTCGGCCCCGCCGCCGCCCGAGCCCTCGGTGTCGGTGCTCTCCTTGTCGTCGTCGTCATCGCTGCACGCCGACAGGAGGGTCGGCCCCACCCCCAACAGGACGGCTCCCACCCCCAC
>DASYLG010000246.1:0-3973 GCA_036009685.1 Iamia sp.
GGCGTAGCAGCCCCGCAGGCCGGTCTCCCGGTGCCAGAGCGGGGTGAGGTCGAGGCTGGTGTGACCGGGCATGCCGACGACGAGGACGTCGCCGCCGGGGGCCACGACCTTCAGGGCCTGGGCCAGCGACTCGCTCGACCCGACGCAGTCGACGACCATGGGCACGCCCCCGGTCAGCTGGCCGTCGCCCACCACCAGCGAGGCGGTGAGGCTGCGGACGGCCCGCGGCAGCTCGGAGGGCGTGACGGTGCGGGTCGCGCCCAGGCTCGTCGCCAGCCGCTTCTGCTCGGGATGCTTGGCCGTGGCGATGATCGTCCGCTCCGAGGACCACGAGGTGCCTGGCACCTCGTGGTCCTCGGCGGCGTCGAGGTGGCGGAGGGCGGCCAGCGTGGTGAGGCCGAGGGTGCCGGCACCGATGATGGCGACGGTGCCGTCGGCGCCCGCCCGGCTGGCCCGGATCGCCCGGGCGGCGTGGACGGCGCAGGCGGTGGGCTCGATGAGCACCGCGGCCTCGTCGGTCATGGCGTCGGGCACGGCGACGAGCTGGTCGGGATGGGCGACCATGGCCGTCGACCAGCCCCCGCCGGTCTCCCGGCAGAAGCCGCTCTGGAGGGCCGGGTCGAGGTGACCGAAGGCGATCCGCTCGCAGTGGTGCGTGCATCCCGTGGCACAGCTCGGGCACACCGGGTCGACGCCCCGGATGGCGCAGTGGAGGACGGGGACGAGGACGGCGCGGGTGCCGTCGTCGAGCTCGCCCACGACCTCGTGGCCGGGGGTGAACGGGAAGCTGACGATGGGCTCGAAGTACTGACTGGACCGGCCGTCGATGGTGGCCAGGTCGCTGCCGCAGATGCCGGCGAGGCGGGGCCGGAACCGGACCCACTCGTCGGTCGGCGGGTCGAGCTCGTCGATGTCGGCCAGCTTGAGCGGCCCGACGACGGCGCCTCCGCCGGGCACCACGCGCCCGGCCACCGCGGCCGCCGCGAACCGTGCCGGCTTGCGGGAGAACACGATCGCCTTCATCGCCCGGCCTCGTGCCCGCCCTCGTCGAACTGGCGATCAGATCCGGCGGGAAGCCGCCGGATCTGATCGCCACTTCGGGAGGGGGTGGGGATCGGCTTGGTCATCGGCCGACCTTTCGGCGGGTCCGGGCGCGGTCGGGGCGGCTGTAGCCGGGGACGCGCAGGGCCTCGCGGCGGGGGCCGGACGGGGCCGGGATGGGCAGGCGGGGCGGGGCGAAGCCGGGGGCCTTCTCCCACTGCTCGACCAGCCAGCCCCGCTTGCGGGCCAGCGAGGCCAGCCGGGCCTCGGGGTTGACGGCCACGGGGAAGCCGACGGCCTCCAGCAGGGGCAGGTCGCTGGTGGAGTCGGCGTAGGCGACGGCCTCGTCGACGTCGAGGTCGTGCTCGGCGGCGTAGTCGAACAGGGCCTGGGCCCGGCTCTCGCCGGTGGGCGGGACCTGGGCCATCTGGCCGGTGAGCGTGCCGTCCGGGTTCCGGGTGAGCGACGGGGCGACGATGTCGTCGAACAGCGGCTTCAGCGGCTCGACCACGAAGTCGAGGGCGCCGGTGATCAGCACGGTCCGGTGCCCGAGGGCCCGGTGCTCGCGCACCCGCCGGATGCCGGCCGGGAACGACTTGGTGAGGATCAGGTCGGACAGCATCTCGGCCGAGTCGGCGAAGAGCTCGTCGACCGGGGCGCCCTCGTAGCGGCGGTAGAAGTGCCGGAGGAAGTCGCTGCGGTCCTTGCGGTCGAGCTTGAGGAGGCCGGGCGCCTCGGCCACCAGCCGGGCGGTGAGCGTGCGCCGGTCGCCGGGGTCGAGGCGACGGGTGGCCAGCCAGGCGAACGACGTCACGACGTTGGACGCGATCAGCGTGTTCTCGAGGTCGAAGGCGGCCATCGTGCGCTGCGGGTCGAGGACCTGGCGGCGGAGGCGGGTCGACCGGGCCTCGCTGGTGCCCTTCGAGCCGTCGGTGCGGACCCGCCCGTGCTTCACCACCGACGGGAGGTGGATCTCGCGGACGTAGTGGGCCCAGTCGACGATGCGGGGGTCGCACCCGAAGTCGCGCTGGTCCGGTTCGGTCAGAGCCTCGTGCAGGGCGAGCAGCCGCTCGACGCCGTAGATCGCCTCGCACTCGGTGTAGGAGCCGTAGAGGGTGACGTAGGCGGAGGCCCGATCGACCAGCTCGCGCTTCTCCTCGATGCCGGCTGCCCACTGGGCCTGCTTGCCGCGGAGGGGCAGCGTCGAGAGCACCTTCTCGGTGGTGGTGAGCAGCCGCTTGGCCCGGCGCAGCTCGCCCTCGACCTGGCCCCGGCCGGGGAAGGCGAACTCGGGGACGCTGATGGGCTGGCCGTCGCGGTCGTAGAGCGGGTGCTCGGTGAACCAGCCGCTGACCAGGTCGACCATCGTCTGGAACTTGAGGGGGTTGGACGACCCCGACGCGACCTGGGTGATGTCGGGGCGGCCGTCCTCGTTGCTCGGCCCCCGGGCGGCGACGGCGCAGATGGCGCCGACCACCAGGTCGACCGGGATCACGTCCACGGTGCCCTCCGGGACGCCGGGGAACTGGCTGAGCAGGCCGCGGGCGTAGGACAGGATCACCGGCTCGGCCATGCGGAAGCCGCGGATCCAGCCCGGCACCGGCTCGGACCAGGCCGACTCGATGATGGCGGGGCGGACGATCGACACGGGGACGGCGCCGCGCTCCTCGCCCAGCGCCCGCTCGCCGAGGGCCTTGGTCATGGCGTAGGCGTCGGGCCAGCCCAGGCTGGCGGCCCGGGCCCGGCCGAAGTCGACCAGCTGGTCCTTGACCCAGGTCTGGCGGAGCGCCTCGGTCTTCTCGGCCAGGAGCGGCCCGCCGGCGGCGCCCAGCTCCTCGCGAGCCTCGGCCCGGAAGCGCTCGAGGTTGGCGGGGGTGCGGCTGGCGGCCTCGGAGTCGCCGCGCATCCGGCGGGAGGCGTCGACCTCGCGCTTCCAGTCGACGTCGACCCAGAACGGGCTCTCGTCGACCCGGATCTCGGGGGCGTTGCCCCGCCGGTTGCCGGCGACGTAGCAGGTCGACACGGCGACGAGGTGGGGGGCCACGCCCAGGGTGTGGAGGGTGCGGGCGATGCGGGTCGGGCCGAGCAGGTTGACCTCGACGGCGAGGTCGAGCGGGGAGTCGAAGCTCACCGTGGCCGCCGAGTGGATGACCGTGTCGCAGGTGGCGAGGATGTCGCGGCCATGGTCGTCGAGGCCGAGGCCGTCGGTGCTGACGTCGCCGGCCACGACGGTGACCCGGCGCTCGATCATCTCGGCGAAGGCGTCCTTGCCCACCTCGTCCTGCAGGCGGTCGAAGCAGTCGTTGCGGAAGATCTCCCGCTGGGCCCGCTGCTCGACGGTGCGCTTGCGGCCGGGACGGACGAGGAGGACGAGCTCGCAGTCGGGCACGGCCCGCAGCAGCCGCTCGACCAGGGCGGTGCCGAGGAACCCGGTGGATCCGGTGACGAAGAGGCGCTGGCCGGCGAGGGCGGTGGCGATCGGGGTCGTCATGCGGGGACGACCGTAGCCCAGTCTCTCTACCAAGTGGTAGACAGACGGTCCTGGACGCTGCCGCGCCCGATCCCGGGCCCTCCACCCGCGACCGCATCGTCGCCGCCGCCCTGGCCGGGTTCGCCCGCCGGGGCGTGGAGGCGACGTCGCTCGACGACGTCGCCCTGGCCGTCGGGGTGCGCAAGCAGACCGTCCTGTACTGGTTCCGATCCAAGGATGCCCTGGTCAGCGGGGTCGTGGAGGCCGCCGTCGACGAGCTCGGCCGATCGTTGGACGCCGCCGTGGCCGGCCGCCGGCCCGGGCACGACGTGGTCGTCGCCGTGGTCGACGAGGTGCTGAGGCTGGGCGCCCGCCGGCCCGACCTCCTGGTCCTGCTCCGCGAGGTCACCCGTCTCGGCCCGTCCGCCACGGCGACGCTGGGCGAGGCCATCGCTCCCCGGT
>DASYLG010000247.1:0-14871 GCA_036009685.1 Iamia sp.
GAGGTGGGGGCGGCGGGGGGCGTGGTGGCGGGGCACGACGCCGCCGGGCGGGTCGCCGTCCTCCTCGTCCACCGGCCCCGGTACGACGACTGGAGCCTCCCCAAGGGCAAGTGCGATCCGGGGGAGAGCGACGAGGACTGCGCCCGGCGCGAGGTCGAGGAGGAGACCGGGCTGCAATGCGACCTCGGCGTCGAGCTCCCGTCGACCCACTACGTCGACCGCAAGGGCCGGACCAAGCAGGTCCGCTACTGGGCCATGACCGTCGTCGGCGGCGGGTTCGCCCCCAACGACGAGGTCGACGAGGTCCGCTGGCTGGCCCCCGACGCGGCCGAGGACCTGCTCAGCTACGCCCACGACATCCAGGTCGTCGCCGCCTGGCGGGCGGTGCACGACGACCCGACCTCCGACCCCGAGGGGCTCGACACCTAAGGTTGGTGCTCCGTTCACCTGGAGGCCACACCGGGCATGCGCCCCCTCGCCATCGTCGTGACCGTCCTCGTCCTCCTCGGGGCGGCCTGCGGCAACGACAACTCGGACAAGAACGCGGCGCTGACCGGCGCCCGGGCCGACACCAGCGTCTCCGGCTCGGTCACGGTCACCGGGTCGTCGACCGTCGAGCCCGTCTCGTCGCTCGCCGGCGAGGCCTTCCGGGGCCAGAACGACGAGGTGGACGTGTCGGTCGAGGGCCCCGGCACCGGCGACGGGTTCGAGCGGTTCTGCGAGGGCGGGGCCGACGTCACGGGCGCCTCCCGGCCGATCAAGCCCGAGGAGCTGGAACGGTGCACGGCCGACGGGATCGACGTCATCGAGCTGGCCATCGGCCTCGACGGGGTCGCCGTCATCACCTCGCCCGACAACCCGGTCGAGTGCCTGACCTTCGCCGACCTCTACGCCCTGATCGGCGTCGAGGCCGAGGGCGTGGGCCGCTGGGACGAGGCCGAGGAGCTGGCCCGGGAGCTGGGCTCGACCACCGAGCTCCCCGACGAGCGTCTCGTCCTCACCGGTCCCGGGGAGGAGTCGGGCACCTACGACGCCTTCATCGAGATCGTCCTGAAGACGGCGGGCGAGTCCCGGGTCGAGGCGGGCACCATCACCGAGGAGCAGGCGGCCACGACGCGGGTCGACTACGCCGCCAGCGCCAACGACAACACGATCGTCGAGGGGGTGGCGGCGGACACCGGCGGCCTCGGGTGGGTCGGGCTGTCCTACGCCGAGCAGGCCGACGACGTGGCCATCATCCCCGTCGCCCGCGAGCCCGAGGGGTCGTGCGTGACCCCGAACCGCGAGACGGTGCAGGACGGCACCTACCCCATCTCCCGGGACCTCTACATCTACGTCTCGGCCACCGCCGCCGAGCGCCCCGAGGTGGCGGCCTTCGTCGACTTCTACCTGGCCGGCCTGGCCGACTTCCTGGAGCTGACGGACTACATCGAGCAGGCCGATCCGGAGGCCACCGTCGAGCGGTGGGACGCCCGCACCACGGGCCCGGCCGCCCCGGAGACCTGACCCGCCTCCGGGCCGCATCCTCAGCCCGGGTTCAGGAGCAGCCTGGCAGTGTGGGCGGGTGCGCGTGCTGGTGGTCGAGGACGAGGTGGCGCTGGCGGCCTCGGTGAAGCGCGGGCTGGAGGCGGACGGGTTCGCCGTGGACGTGGCCCACGACGGGGTCGACGGCCTGTGGCGGGCCCAGGAGACGGCCTACGACGTCGTCGTCCTCGACCTGATGCTCCCCGGGATGAACGGGTTCCAGGTCTGCCGCCGGCTGCGGGCGGCCGAGGTGTGGACGCCGATCCTCATCCTCACGGCCAAGGACGGCGAGCTCGACGAGACCGAGGCGCTCGACACCGGGGCCGACGACTTCCTCACCAAGCCCTTCTCCCACCTGGTCCTCGTCGCTCGGCTGCGGGCCCTGCTGCGCCGGGGCGCGCCGGCCCGGCCGGCCGTGATCGCCGCCGGCGACCTCCGCCTCGACCCCGCCGGCCGCCGGTGCTGGCGCGGTGACATCGAGATCGCCCTGACCGCCCGTGAGCTGTCGGTGCTCGAGCACCTGGTCCGCCACGCCGGGCAGGTCGTGTCCAAGCGCGACGTGCTCGACCACGTGTGGGACGACGACTTCGAGGGCGACCCCAACATCGTCGAGGTCTACGTCCGCTACCTGCGCAGGAAGGTCGACATCCCCTTCGGGCGGACGTCGATCGAGACGGTGCGGGGCAGCGGCTACCGGTTGGCGGCCGATGGCGGCTGAGGTCCGTCCTCCGCGGGGATCCCGCCTGTCGGTCCGGGTGCGGACCACGGTCGGCGCCACCGTCGTCGTCGGCGTGGCGCTGGTGGTGGCGGGTGTGCTCGTCGTGCTGCTCCTGCGGCGAGACCTGGCCGCCAGCGTCGACGCCGCCGCCGACCTCCGGGCCGAGGACCTGATCATCGCCCTGGAGTCGGGGAGCGAGCCGGCCTCGCTCGTCGGGGGCGATGACGACGACGAGGCCCTGGTCCAGATCGTCGGCGAGGACGGGCGGGTGATCGCGGCCAGCAAGGACCTGGAGGGCGTCGGGGCGCTGGCCACGGAAGAGGTCGAGGGCCGCGCCGTCGACGGGCCCGACGGGAGCGACGACTACCGCCTGGTCGCCGACACGGCCGACATCGGTGACGAGACGGGCCTGGTGGTGGTGGCCCGCAGCGCCGAGGCGGTGGAGGAGGGCACCGGCACGGTCGCCGGCAGCCTGCTCGTCGGCGTGCCCCTGCTGGTCCTGCTGGTCGCCGCCACCACGTGGGTCGTCACCGGTCGGGCCCTGCGGCCGGTCGAGGCCATCCGGCGCGAGGTGGCGGCGATCACCGATGCCGAGCTCGACCGCCGGGTGCCGGCTCCGGGCGGGCGGGACGAGATCGCCCGGCTGGCGGGGACCATGAACGCCATGCTCGACCGGCTCGAGGCCGGGCGGGACCGCACCCGCCGGTTCGTCTCGGACGCCAGCCACGAGCTCCGCAGCCCGATCGCCACCATCCGCCACGAGCTGGAGGTGGCCCAGGCCGATCCGGCCGTGGTCGACGTCGAGGCCCTGGCCGGCCGGCTGCTGGCCGAGGACCTGCGCATGCAGGCGCTGGTCGAGGATCTCCTGCTGCTGGCCCGATCCGACGAGGGGACCCTGGCCGCGGTGCGCCGGCCCGTCGACATCGACGACCTGGTGCTGGCCGAGGCGGCCCGGCTGCGGAGCCTGGGTGCCGTGGCCGTCGACGCCTCGGCGGTCACCGCCGGCCAGGTCCGGGGCGACGCCGGCCAGCTGGCCCGGGTGGTGCGCAACCTGGCCGACAACGCCGCTCGCCACGCCACCTCCACGGTGCGTCTGGGCGTGGACGCCGGCGGGACGAGCGTTCGGTTCTGGGTCGCCGACGACGGCCCCGGCATCCCCGTCGCCGACCGCGAGCGGGTGTTCGAGCGCTTCACCCGGCTCGACCAGTCCCGCACCCGGGGGACCGGCGGGTACGGCCTGGGGCTGGCCATCGCGGCCGAGGTGGTACGAGCCCACGGCGGCCACATCGGGGTGGCCGACGGGCCCGACGGCGGCGCCCAGGTGGTGGTGGACCTGCCGGCTTCCATCGTCGAGCACGAGGCCGACGACGACTGACCCTCAGAACCCGCCCTCCAACCGGTGCGTTCGGGGCTAGTCGTCGATCTCGAGGATGGCGCCGGTGGTGGCGTCGATGAGGACGTCGGTGTGGCCGCTCTCGCCGTCGATGCGGACCTCCCAGGTGACGGTGCCGCCCTCGTCGCCGATGCGGGCCCGGTCGACGGGGCCGGGGACCTGGCCCCGGGCGATCTGCTCGGCCTCGGTCCGGCTGACGGCGGCGTCGGCCTCGAGCTGGGCCTCGGCCGCCTCCTCGGTGGCCTCCTCGTCCTCCTCGGCCGGTGGGGCCGTGGTGGTGGCCGCCGCCGAGGTCGACGAGGTCGACGGGGACGTCTCCTCGCGGTCGTCGTCGACGCCGGCGATCGAGGCGCCGATGCCGACCAGGCCGGCGAGCACGCCGACGGCGGCCAGCACGATCAGCAGTCGGCGGTTCGTGGTGGCGGCGGGCATGGGTCCCGTCTGCCCCGCCACCGTCCGGCCCAACCGCGCCGGCGGCCCAGCTCCTGCTGGAGCCCGGCCAGCTGCTGGTCGATGGTGCCGAAGCGATCGTCGGCCCACGCGAAGGAGGCGGTGGCCTCCAGGTCGGGGCTCACGCCCACGCGGGCAGGAGGCGGAGGACGGACTCGCCCGTGAGGATCGCCATCACGACCACGGCGGGCGTCGTCAGCAGGTACGCCGTCAGCGGGCGCCAGCGGCGGTACAGGACGGCGGCGGCGACGGCGGCGCCGGCGAAGCCGGCCCCGAAGAGGGCCAGCGGTGCCCAGCCCCCGGTGTCGCCCCGGCGGCCGTCCGCCGACGCCACCCGCCCGCCCTGGGGGGTGGGCTCGAAGGGCCGGCCCTCCAGGCGGGCCTCGACCACGATGGCCCTGTCCGTGGCCCACGGCCAGCGGCCGGCGCTGGTGACGAGCGTCAGCCGGTCGTCGTCGCTCGGGCCGTACTGGGCCTCGGGATCGAGCCGCCGCTCCTCGACCGTGCGCACGACGTAGACGGACTGGCCCTGCACGGTCGTCGTCACGATCTCGTCGCCGGCCCGCAGCGACCCGAGCCCGTCGAACGGGCCGCCCCACCCGGACCGCCGGCCCACGACGACGCTGTTGCCGGGCTGCCCGAGGCCGGCGGTGCCCGGGACGTGGCCGGGACCGCGCCGTGTCTGGTCGGGGCCGACCCCCTCGATCACGACCTGCTGGACCCGCACCCGACCGAGGTCGAGGATGGCGACGGACTGGCCGACCTCCGGGGCCAGCGGCTTCTCGGCGTTCAGGAGCCCCTCCAGGCCCTCCTTGGCGTCGGCTGCCTGCTGCACATCGACCCGGAAGGTCCGCAGGAGCTGGTGCTGCTCGCGGCGCTGGAACAGCGGCCCGAGGGGGTAGAGCACCGCGGCGGTGGCGATGGCCAGGAGGACGAGCCAGGCCCCGACGATGGCGACGATGGCCCGCGGCGTGGGCATCGGCGGCGGGCCGGCCCCCGCGGCGTCGACCGGTCGGGTCACTGGCGGCGCGGGGGCTGCCTCGGCGGGCCCGACGGACGGCGCCGCCCCCTCGGGCACCGGCGCCTCCTCCCGTGGGTGGTCGAGCACCGTCACGCCGGCGCGACCTTCGTCCGCCGACGGCCGCCCGAGAGCCAGCCGGTGGCCGACGTCAGCCCGACCAGGCCGACCAGCGTGAGGGTGGTCACCAGCACGCCGGCCCCCAGCGGTCCGGGCAGGCGGGGGATCTCGGTGCTGGCGGCCACGGTCCGAGCGTCCTCGATCGACGTCTCGTCGGCGGCGTCGGTGCGCCCGTCGGTCCCGTCGTCGTCCGTCGCCCCGGGTGGGGAGGACGGATCCGCGCCGCCGATGGGGTCACCCGCCGCATCCGGGATGTCGTCGGCTCCGGAGGGGAGGTTCCCGAGGGGCGACGAGGGGAGGTTGCCCGATGGGAGCCCCCCGGTCTCCGGCGGTGGTGGTTCCGTGGGCGGAGGGGTGGTGGGCGCGCACGGACCGGTGGTCGCGGCGGTGGCGGCGATGCGGGGCAGCGATGCATCGGCCTGCTCCCGGAGGATCGGCGGGAGGGGGACCAGCCCGGCGGCGGTCAGGTCGTCCTGGCCGTCGCCGGCGAGGTAGCCGACCCAGTCGCGCACCGAGGTCGTGGTGGCGGTGTCGACCGCGCACGTGTCGTCCACGATCTGGGCGGCGGGCGTGACCGCGTACTCGACGAAGGTCAGCGGGTAGGCGCCCGGCGCCGGGCCCGGGGCGGCGCGGCCGTCGTCGGCCTCGACCAACGAGGGGGCGGCGGCCGCCAGCGTCTCCGGCGTCGGGAGGACGTACGCGCCCGATGTGTCCTGGAGGGCGACCGGTGCGATGCCGAGCTGGCGGGCCGTGGCCAGATCGGTCAGGTAGAAGTGGACGAGGCTGACGGCCTGCGGCTTCTCGGCCAGCTTCTTGTAGATGTCACCGACCAGCTGGGGCTTGCCCGTGGCCAGGTTGATCATCGCCAGGCTGTTGTAGACGCCGTTGTAGTCGGCGAAGGCGCCGAGGGGCTCGCCGGCGTGGACGTCGTACTTCGAGGCCAGGTTCGGGTAGGCCCATGCGTCGCCCATGCGCCCCTGGAGCAGGCGGGTCATGGACTGGGTGGTGGCCTGCGGGCCGGCGAGGGCGTTGGGCAGGGCGAAGCCCAGGCGCGTGCCCTGCTCGGCGAGCTGGGGGTTGCGGGCCTTCAGCGAGTCCTGGAGGCCCTCGTCGAGGGTGAGGTGCCCGCTGAGGAGGGCGTTGAGCTCGGCGGTGGACATCCGCACGTCGTCGATCGGCTTCCACAGCGGCGTCTCCGGGACCGACGACGCGGTGGGGTGGAAGCCGGCCACCGCCAGCACGGTGGCGTTGAGCGCCACGGGCGTGTGGACCGCGGGTCGGGTCGCCTCGCCGAACCCGGCGGTGCCGACGGGGACCCCGCTGTAGGCGAGGTCGACCGACCCGCTGGCGAACTGGCCCAGCGCGGCGCCGTCGTTGGTGAACGAGGCGCTGGTGGCGGTGCCGTCGTCCCCACACTCCCCGATGGTCCACGCCACCCAGGCCTCGGTGAGCCGGTCGGGGGCGGCGCTGATGATCTGGCCGTCGGCCGGCCCGCCGCAGCCGGCGGTGGCGTCGTCGTCGCGGTAGGTCAGCGCGATCGATGTGTCGAAGACGGCGTTGCCGGTCTCCGGGGTGATCTCGAGCGCCACGCGACAGGGCGACGTCTCGTCGCAGGTCCACCGGTGGCTCGTCCCCAGCGCCGGGGAGTCCTTCTCGGCCGTGCCCACCCCCGCCCGGACGGTCAGCTCGACGATGCCGTCGGGGTCGGCCGGCTCGGTGCCTCCCGTCGTGCCGTTGCCCACCGTGGCGGTGCACCACTCGGTGAGGTCGCGCTGGCTCGTGGCCGGCGGCATGTCCGGGTGGCAGAAGCCGCTGTTGGTGACCCGCATGCCCCGGGCGCCCGCGATCCGGATCCTGACCGCCTGGCCGTCGGTGTAGGGCCCTTCGGGCGAGACCGACACCGTGTAGGTGACGGGCGGGTCGGGGGCGGCCGGGGCCAGGACCGGGAGGGTGAAGGTCGTGACCAGGCCGGCGAGGAGGGAGGCCGTCAGCAGCACCGCCCACCGACGGGTGAGGCCTCGGCGCGAGGAGGAGACGGGGACCGGCGGCGACATGACGAGATGGCTCCTGAGGTGCGCAGAGCAGGACGCCGTCATGTTCACCGGTCGAGGTGGACGGCCGGCGGCGCGGAGGTGTCCTCGAGGCGACACATCCACGTCCGTCGCGAGCCGCTCGCCGGTCCCGCCGCCCCGTCGCCATCTCGTCGCCCAGCGGACCTCTGCCGGACACGTGGCGGGAGCCCAGTCGTCACCTCGGTACCGCAGGATGCCGCCGCCGGGCGAGCCGGCTCACCACCCGCCCTTCCGAAGGGGAGACCACGCCACCATGAGATTTCGCACCCGGGTCCTGGCGGCCGCGCTGGCCGTCACGTCCGTCGGCCCATCGGCCGCTCTGGTCACGTCGACGCCGGCTCAGGCCGCCGATCCGACCCACGTCCTGACCGCCGCCGGCTCCGACACCACCGAGGCGGTGATGCAGCAGGTGCTGGCCCGCTTCTCGAGCAGCGCCGCCAACGTCAACGCCTCGGGCGTGGCCAACATCCCGGCCGTGCCCGTGGCCCCCGGCTTCACCGTGCCCACGGACAACGGCTGCGCCTCGCGCACCTACATCGTGTCGGGCACGCCTCCGACCACCTACACGGCGCCCAACGGCTCCGGGGCCGGGCGCAACGCCCTCAAGGACCCGACGAACCTCACCAACGGCTGCATCGACATCGCCCGGTCCTCGGGCGGTCCGAGCGCCGGCGACCCGGCCGGCTTCCGCTACTTCGGCTTCGCCAAGGACGCCGTCAGCTGGGCGGCCTTCAACGGCGGCCGGGCCCCGGCGGCGCTGACCAAGACGCAGATCAAGGGCATCTACGACTGCAGCTTCACGAACTGGAGCGAGGTCGGGGGCACCGCCGGCGCCATCCAGCGCTACCTGCCGCAGGCCGGGTCGGGCACCCGGACGTTCTTCATCGCCAACATCCTCGACGGCTCGGACCCGACCACCGTGTCGAGCGGGTCCTGCCCGGCCGTGAAGCTGGTGGAGGAGAACAAGGGCAACCAGGTGACCGCCGGTGATCGTCCGGGGGCCATCCTCCCGTACTCGGCCGGATCGTGGATCGCCCAGGCCAACGGGGCCACACCCAACTTCCGGTCGACGGCGACCGTGCGGGCCATCACCGTCACGGGCACCGCGCTCCAGCCCGTTGCGGCGCCGACCTTCGGCAAGTACAAGCCCAACGCCACCGTGATCAGCGGCGGTGCGTTCCCCGGCGTCCGCACGGTCTACAACGTGCTCCACACCGACTCCCTCGGATACGCCGAGGCGCAGCGCGCCGTCGGCTACGACACGGCCAACCCGGCCTCCGGCGTCCGCAGCCCACTGTGCAACGGGCAGCTGGCGACGGTCCTGCAGACCTTCGGCTTCACGCCCCTGGCCGCCAACGGCAACGGCATCACCTGCACCATCGGCTGACCAGCCGGTCCGATCGGATGCCGCCGAGGGGCCCGGGCCGAGTGGGCCCGGGCACCGGCGGAGGAGGACGTCTTGACGATCATCGATGCCTCGCCGCCCGGTCGGTCCGCTCCGGACCGGCGGAGCGTGGACGACCCGCCCACGCGGGCCGACCGCGTCTTCGGGCTCGCCACCTCGAGCGCCGGCATCGTCGTGTTCGTCCTGCTGCTGCTGATCGGCACCTTCCTGGTGCTGCGGGCCAAGGGCACGTTCGACTCCCAGGGCCTGTCCTTCTTCACCCGGGTCGGGTGGCGGACCGATGTCGTCCCGGTCCGCATCGGCGTCCTCGGGCTGCTGGCGGGCACCGTCATCGTCGCCACCATCGCCGTGATCATCGCCGTGCCGGTCGGGACCATGGCCGCCCTGTACATCACGACCTACGCCAACCCCCGCCTGCGGTCGCTGCTCACCCGGTTCGTCGACCTCCTCGCCGCCGTGCCGAGCCTGCTCTACGGGATCTGGGGCTCCAGCTTCCTGGGCAACCAGATCGTGCCGCTGTCGCGCTGGCTCTCCCGCCACGGGTCCTGGTTCCCGCCGTTCCGGACGAACGAGGACGCCTCGCTGACGGGGACCTACTTCATCGCCGGCGTGGTCGTGTCGCTCATGGTGATCCCGATCATCACCTCGATCACCCGTGAGGTCTTCTCCCAGGCACCGCCCGGGGAGAAGGAGGCGGCCCTCGCCCTCGGCGGCTCCCGGTGGGGGATGGTCCGCAGGGTCGTCCTGCCCTTCGGCCGGGGCGGGATCGTGGGCGGGGCCATGCTCGGCCTCGGACGGGCCCTGGGCGAGACCATCGCCGTGTCGCTCCTCCTCCCGCAGGGCCACATCCTCTCGATCCGGATCCTCCAGAACGGGGGCGGCACCATCTCCGGCTTCGTGGCCCAGCGGGCCGGCTCCGACGCCGTGACCGTCAGCGGGCTGATGGCGGCCGGGCTCGTGCTGTTCGTCCTGACCCTGCTGACGAACCTGATCGCCTCGACGGTGATCGCCCGCAGCCGCTCCGGCGCGGAGGTGGATGCGTGACCACGCTGGAGAAGGCCTCGATCGACCTGCGGACGACGGTCGTGGCCGGCGACGTCCCGGAGCGGCCCCGGCCCCCACGCCGCCGGGTCGCGACCCGGACGCCGCAGGACCGGCTCATCGCCCTCGGCTGTGCGCTCAACAGCTTCCTGCTGGTGTGGCTGGTGGCCGCCCGCCTGACGAGCGGCATGGGGTGGCTGGGCTTCGGGCTGGTCTGGTACGCCACCTTCCTCGCCTTCCTGTACGTGACGACCCGCGAGCAGGACGGCGTCGTCGCCGCCACCGACACGTTGGTGGGCACCATCATCGGCTCGGCCACCGCGGTCCTGGTGGTGCCCTTCGCCTGGCTCATCGGCTACATCGTGGTGAGGGGCGCCCCGTCCCTGCGCCCGGGCTTCTTCACCCACGACATGTCCGGTGTCGGGCCGACCGAGCCCTCCACCGCCGGCGGCGGCGCCCACGCCATCGTCGGATCGCTGGAACAGGTCTCGCTGGCCCTCGCCTTCACCCTGCCGCTCGGGCTGCTCACGGCGGTGTTCCTGAACGAGACCCGGAGCCGCTGGCGCCGGCCGGTGCGGATCCTGATCGACGCCATGAGCGGCCTGCCGTCGATCATCGCCGGACTGTTCATCTACGCCGTCCTGATCATCCCGTTCGGCCACGAGGGCGGGCTGTTCGGGCACGACGGCTTCGTGGCGGCGCTGGCGCTGTCCATCACCATGCTGCCGACCATCACCCGCACCGTCGAGGTGGTGCTCCGGCTGGTCCCCGGCGGCCTGCGCGAGGCGGCCCTGGCCCTGGGCTGCTCGCGGGCCCGGATGGTCTGGTCGGTGGTCCTGCCGACGGCGCGCACCGGCGTCACCACCTCGGTGGTCCTCGGCATCGCCCGGGCGGTGGGGGAGACGGCGCCCCTGCTGTTCACCTCGTTCGGCCTCGACCTCATGAACGCCAACCCGTTCTCCGACCCGCAGGAGAGCCTCCCGCTCTTCGTGTACCGCAACGTCCAGAAGCCGTCCCAGGCCGCCATCGACCGCGGCTTCACCGGTGCCCTCGTGCTGCTGCTCGTCGTGCTGGCCCTCTTCGCCATCGCCCGCTTCGTGGGACGGGACCGGAGCGGCACCCGCCGGCGGGCCGCCCGGCGACGGACCACCCCCAACCTCGAGGAGGCGACGTGACCACCGTCGACACCACCATCGTCCGGCCGCGCGCCGTGCTGCACGGCGCTCCGCCGCCCGGGGCCGAGGTCCTCGAGGCCGTCGACGCCTGCGCCTGGTTCGCCGACAACCTGGTGCTCGACCGGGTCTCGCTCACCATGCACGCCCGCGAGGTGACGGCGCTGATCGGCCCCTCGGGCTGCGGCAAGTCGACGTTCCTGCGCCTGCTGAACCGGATGCACGAGCTGGTGCCCTCGGCCACGCTCGCCGGCGAGGTGCGTCTGGGCGGGGTCGACATCTACGCCCCCGGCACGCGGGCCCAGGAGATCCGCAAGCGCATCGGGATGGTGTTCCAGAAACCCAACCCGTTCCCGGCCATGAGCATCCGCGACAACGTGCTGTCGGGTCTCAAGCTGGCCCGCATCCGCACCGACGCCCCCGACGACCTGGTGGAGCAGAGCCTGACCCGGGCCGGGCTGTGGCGTGAGGTCAAGGACCGCCTGGCCGACGCCGGCGGGGCCCTGTCCGGCGGGCAGCAGCAGCGTCTCTGCATCGCCCGCTCGCTGGCGGTGGGGCCCAACGTCCTGCTGATGGACGAGCCCTGCTCGGCCCTCGACCCGACCAGCACCCGCCGCATCGAGGAGACCATCGCCGAGATCGGCCACGAGGTCACCATCGTGATCGTCACCCACAACATGCAGCAGGCCCAGCGGGTGTCGGACCGGTGTGCCTTCTTCCTCGCCGCCGAGGGCCGGCCGGGCCACATCGTCGAGCAGGGTCCGACCGACCTGATGTTCAGCGCCCCGAGCGATCCCCGGACGCTCGACTACGTCTCGGGGCGGTTCGGATGAGGCTGCGCCCTCGCCTGCTCGGTGCGGTGCTGGCCCTGGCCACCCTGGCGACGACCACCCTCGTCGGCCCGGCGCCGGCGTCCGCCCAGAGCAGCACCCTCGTGAACGGGGCCGGCTCGAGCTACGTCGCCCTGGCCATGCAGCAGTGGGTCACCGACGGCACGGCGCGGGGCCTGCGGGTGAACTACACGCCGACCAGCTCGCCGGACGGCCTGCAGCGCTACTCCGGGTCGCAGATCAACTTCGGGGGCACCGAGGCCGAGTTCAGCTCCTTCGGCCAGACGTCGGTGCCCCGCGGCTACCAGTACGTGCCGGACGTCGCCGGGGCCATCGCCATGATGTACAACCTGAAGGACCGCGCCGGGAACAAGGTCGACTACCTCCACCTGAGCCAGCGGACCACCGCCCGCATCTTCCTGGGCAACATCACGACGTGGGCCGACCCGGCCATCAGCGCCGAGAACGCCGGATTCCGGTTCCCGGACAAGCCGATCAACGTGGTCTTCCGCTCGGGGCAGTCCGGCACGACCGCGCTCTTCTACGACTTCGTCAAGCACGCCGCCCCCGACGTCTTCGCCCAGTGGGCAGCGCGCTTCCAGGTCAACCCGAACATCCGCATCCTCGAGCCACCGCCGAGGTTCGCCCCCCAGACGCAGGGCCTGGGCGGATCGGACCAGATCGCCCAGTTCATCGCCGGCGACTCCGGCGCCTGGTCGATCGGCTACGACGAGTTCGGCTACGCCAAGACGTACCACGTCCCCGTGGCGTGGATCCAGAACGCCTCGGGCAAGTGGTGGCTGCCCTACGCCGAGAACATCTCGGCCGCCCTCGAGTCGGCCACCCTCCGTCCCGACCTCAGCCAGGAGCTGTCGGGGGTGTACGCCTCGGGTCACCCCAAGGCCTACCCGATCTCGGCCTACTCCTACGTCGTGACCCAGTGCCGGACCGGGGACCGCCCGTCGTGCCAGGGGCCGTACGCCGACCAGGGGATCACCGACACGCTCGCGCCCTGGCTCCGGTACATCGCCTGCGACGGCCAGGCCAACATGGCGGGGATCGGGTACTCCCCGCTCCCGCCCAACCTCTCGCAGGAGGTGGCCAACGCCGTCGCCCGGCTGACGGGCGAGCCCGCCGAGCGGCTGAGCGCCGGCAGCTGCGGCAACCCACGCTTCCGCGGCAGCCTCGGCCCGGGGGCCGAGAGCCCCCCCGATCCCTACGACGAGCTGCCGGGCGGCGTGTGCGGCGCGGCGGGCTGCGACCCCGAGGACCCGGGCGGCTCCGACGACCCGGCCGGACCCGACGCGGCCGCCGATCCCGACGGTCCGGGTGCCGGCGCGGGTCCGGACGCCACCGATCCGGACGCCGGCCCCGAGGCTGACACCGACGGCCCGACCGACGAGGAGACGGCCGCCGGGCCCGATGCCGAGACCGGGCTCGACGGTGGTGCCGGCCGGACCGGCGACGAGCAGGCCGTGGGGGGCGGCAGCGACAGCTGGCGGGTGGCCGCGCCGACCGCCTACCGCGGCCCGAGGCCGGCCGGCCTCCCGCCCGGCACGGCCGTCTGCCTGGCCGTCGCGGTGCTCGCGCCGCTCTTCGTGGTCGGCGGGCTGCGCCGCCGTCGAGCCCGTCGCCCCTGAGCGGCACGGGCCGGCGAACTGTTGATGGAGCGGAGGGCGGCCCGACACGTTCTGTTCGCCTGGCGGCTGCCTGCCTTCCGTACCTTCCGGCCAACACACAGAACGAGCTGGAGGACACATGCGGATCTCGAGAAGCCGACGACTGGCGGTTGCCATCGCGGTGACAGCACCAGTGGTCTTGGCCCTGCCCGGCGCGGCGTCGGCCGCTCCGACCCCACGCGCCTTGGGCCCGCAGACCGTGGTCGGCTTCACGGGCCTCTACCAGCCCTACGGGGTGGCCGTCGCCGGTGACGGCACGGTCACCGCCACCAGCTACCCGGACGAGGGGTCCTCGGTGGCGGCGGTCGTCCGCAAGCCGGCCGGCTCCCAGGTCACCCTGGACGTCGGCGAGATCGGCAGCCCGTTCGGCGTGGCCGTCGGCGCCGACGGCGCCACCTACGTCACCGACGCCAGCGCCGGCACCGTGCTGAAGGTGCCCGCCGGCGGCGGTGCGGCCTCGACCCTCGGGTTCACGGGCCTGTCGTTCCCCACCGGTGTGGCCGTCGACGCCGCCGGCACCGTGTACGTCGCCGACTCCGGCAACGCCCGGGTGGTCAAGCTGCCGAGCGCCAGCGAGCAGTCGACGGTGCCCTTCACCGGGCTCGAGACCCCCTACGGCGTGGCCGTCGACGGCGACGGGACGGTCTACGTGGCCGACCTCGACGCCAACGAAGTCGTGAAGCGCACGGCCGGTGGCACCCAGACGACCCTCGGGTTCACCGGGCTCTCCTCCCCCGACGGCGTCGCGGTGGACGACGACGGCGACGTCTTCGTCGCCGACGCCAACAACGACCGGGTGCTCGAGCTCGAGGCCACTGGCGGGGCCCAGGTGGTCGTGCCCTTCACCGGCCTCGACGCCCCGGCCGGCGTCGCCGTGGCCGGCGACGGCAGCGTCTACGTGGCCGACAGCGCCAACAACCGGGTCGTCGCTCTGCTCGACGACACACCCGCCAACACCGCCGACCAGTCGTTCGTGATCGCCGCCTACAACGACTTCATCGACCGGGACCCGACCCCGACCGAGCTGAGCACGGCGACGACTGCGCTCGCCGGTGGTGGCTCGGCCAAGGCGACGTTCCTCAAATCGCTCTCGACGTCCAACGTCTACCTGGCCGCCCTCGTCAACGGCTTCTACCAGGACACCCTCGGCCGCAACGGCTTCGCCGGCGAGGTCGCCTACTGGACCGGTGAGCTCCGCGCCGGGCGGCGCACCGTGGCCCGGGTGGCCGCCGACTTCTACGCCTCGAAGGAGTACTTCGACGGCTTCGGCGAGAGCGACAACCTGACGTGGGTCGAGGACCTGTACACGAAGATCCTCCTCCGGGAGGCCGACGGCGCCGGCGCCGAGTACTGGGCGGGTGTCGCCGAGCAGAAGGGCCGGGGCTACGTCTCCTACCCCTTCTTCCAGTCGAACGAGTCGGCCCGCACCCGGGTGAAGATCCTGTACGG
>DASYLG010000248.1:0-2152 GCA_036009685.1 Iamia sp.
GGCATGCTCGACGGCAAGGTCGCCATCGTCACCGGCGCCGGTCACGGCATCGGTCGGGGGCACGCTCTGGAGCTGGCCAAGCACGGGGCCCAGGTCGTGGTCAACGATCTCGGCGGCTCGGTGTCGGGTGAGGGCGCGGGCAAGGACGCCGACCTCACCGTCGGGCTGATCACCGAGCGGGGCGGCGAGGCCGTCGCCAGCTACGAGAACGTGGCCGACCACGAGGGCGCCGGGAGGATGGTCGCCCAGGCCGTCGACACCTACGGCCGTCTCGACATCCTCGTCACCAACGCCGGCATCGTGCGCGACGCGGCGATCTGGAACATGAGCGAGGGCGACTTCGACGCCGTCATCGCCGTGCACCTCAAGGGCATGTGGTCGCCCTGCCACCACGCCGCCGTGCACTGGCGCCAGGTCAACAAGGAGACCGGCCGACCCGTCGGCGGCCGCGTCATCACCACCACCTCGGGCGCCGGCCTGGTCGGCAACTTCGGCCAGACCAACTACGCCACGGCCAAGGCCGGCGTCGCCGGGTTCACCCAGACCCTCAGCCTCGAGCTCGGGCGCCTCGGCGTCACCGTGAACGCCGTCGGCCCGGCGGCCGCCACCCGCATCACCGGCACCATGCCGGGCGCCCCCGCCGTCATCGAGGCCGACGACGTGCCGGACGACGAGTGGAACCGCATGGACCCGGCCGTCTCGTCGCCGCTGGTCGCCTGGCTGGCGAGCGACGAGAGCGCCCACGTGACGGGCCAGGTCATCCGGGCGGTGGCCGAGGACATCATCCTCATGACCGGCTGGACCAACGGCAACCAGGTCTCCAACGGGGGCACGCGCTGGGACGCCACCAAGCTCGGCACCCAGCTCGCCACCGACGTCTTCAAGACGAGGGCCCCCGGCCTCCGCTACTAGCGAGGCGCCCCGAGGCCGACGCCCGGCCCTCAGTCGGACGTCGGGGTCTTGGCCGCGAGCGTGGCGGCGGCAACGGCGCTGGTGAAGGTGGCCCCGACGAGCCCGAAGCAGGCGACGATCCCACCCCAGTCCGGGTCGGACAGCGCCTGGGCGTTGAAGGCGACCGCCGTCGCGCCGAGGGTCGTGAAGTAGACGAGCCACCAGCCGTCGGGCGGCGTCTTGCTGTAGACGATGGAGATGGCCAGGGCCGGCATGAAGAGCACCAGCGGGGCGAGGAGCCAGATGTAGCGGCCCTGGAACCGCACCTGGATCGGGATGGGCTCGGTGGCCACACCGTCCTGGACGATGTGGACGTTGGTGGTGTAGGTGCCCGGGCGGGTGTCGGCCGTCCCTCGCAGCCAGTCGATGATCCCCGGTGCCTTCTTCCGGGCCACGGTCTCGCCGCTGACCTTGAGCGGTCGCGAGTCGATGCAGACCTCGAGGACCAGCCCCGAGCCCACGGCGCGCAGGTCGTACACGGCATCGATGGCGGGCGCGCCCGCCGGTCCGTCGAAGCCGTCGACCACCACCTCGGCCTTGCTGACGTCGGGCACCTCGCCCTCCACCTCGATCGGGATGACGTGGGTCTGCGCGTCCCGCCGGCTGGTGAAGTCGAACGACTCGGGGGCGGTGAGCGTGCTGGTCGCCGTCGCCGCCGGGGCGTCCGGGTCGTCCCCGTTCTCCGTCCCGGCGCCGGCCCCGGCGGTGCTCTCGGCCTGGATCTCCTTGGTGCCGTTGGCGCAGTCCGAGCTGGTCGCCGTGTCCTGCAGGTAGAACCAGCCGAACACCCCGGCCCACCAGAGGACGAGCGCCAGGGCGACGACGATCAGGCCCGCTCCGCTCCAGAGCCAGGTGGCGGCCCGGCCGACCTGCTTCGCCGCGATCTTGGCGAGATCGATGATCTTCACGAGTGCGTCCCTCCCCTGAGCGGCACCGGCGAGGCTCAGCATGCCATGAGTCGGCGGGCAGTTCTCGCCGACGACCGCGCCATGCTCGGGCGGGTCGGAGGAGCGCGCTCAGGTGAGGTCGGGGACGGGGGTGCCGTGGAGGGCGGCCTCGGCGGCCGGAAGGGCGGGGATCGCCCACGCCGGGTCGGGGTCCCAGTCGAGCCACGACCCGTCGAAGGGCGGGTCGCCCCGCTCGGCCTCGGCGATCACCCGCTCGCCCTCGGCCCGGACCGCGGCGGCGTGCTCGGGCGTGC
>DASYLG010000249.1:0-6170 GCA_036009685.1 Iamia sp.
GACGTTCAATCAGCCGGTACGGCTACGCGATCGCGTGCCGATGCCGCCAGCCGGCCCCACCGCCGCGGTCGGGGGCGTGCTGGCCGCCGGTGCGGCGGCCGCCGTCGCCGGCTCCTTGGCCAGCGCCACGCCGTCGCCCTCGGCGGCGGCCACCGGGGCCGCCGATGCCACCGGGGTGGCACCGCTGGTCCTGGCCGCCTTCTCGGCGAGCCGCTCGCGCAGGGCCCGGTAGCGGGGCTCGCGCTCCTTGAGCAGGGCCAGCAGCGGCGAGGCGATGAAGATCGACGAGTAGGCGCCCGACAGCTGGCCGATGAACAAGGCCAGGCCGAACTCCTGGAGGGTCGAGGCGCCGAGGGCGAGTGAGCCCACCACCAGCACCGACAGGATCGGGATGATGGCTGTGATCTGCGTGTTGAGCGACCGCATCAGCACCTCGTTGAGCGACCGGTCGACCATCTTGCTGTAGGTCATGCGGGCGTTGGCGCTGAGCAGCCGGGTGTTCTCGTCGACGCGGTCGAACACGACGATGCCGTCGTAGATCGAGAAGCCGAGGATGGTGAGGATGGCGACCACCGTCGCCGGCGTCACGGGCAGCTGGAGGATGGCGTAGGCCCCGATGACGATGAGGATGTCGTGGACCAGGGCGCCGAGCGTCGCCAGCGCCATCCGGAACTCGAACCGGATGGTGATGTAGATCACGATGGCGATGAGAAACACCACCAGGGCCTGGAGCGCCTTGCGGGAGATCTCCTCACCCCACGACGGGCCGACCTCGTTGACCACGACCTCGTTCTGCTCGGAACCGGTCAGCTCGACGAGGGTGTCGACGACCTCGCCGCCGCGCTCTTGGCGCTCGTCGTCCGAGCCCTCGATCGTCTCGGTCTGGACCCGGAGGTCGTTGCCGAGCTCCTGCACCTCGACCTCGTCGAAGCCGAGGCCGCCGATGGCGTCCTCGACCTCCTCGACGGTGGCGCCGTGGGCCGGGACCTCCCACTGGTTGCCACCGGTGAAGTCGATGCCCAGGTTGAGCCCGCCTCGGGCGCCGAGGGCGACGAGGCCGATGACGATGAAGACGGCCGAGATGCCGAACCACAGCCGCCACCGACTGACGAACGTGTAGTCGGTCTCGCCGTGGTACAGCTTGCGCCAGAGGCTGCGCTTGGGCCCGGCCGGGGCCTCGGGGGTGATGGTGTCGTCACTCATGATGCGGCTCCTGCCTTGGCCTTGGGCGTCGTCTGGGCGCCACCGCCCTCGTCGCTGCTGCGGCCGAGGCCGCGGGCCACGCCGAAGACCGGGTGCTCGGTGAAGAACCGGCTCCGGGCCAGCAGGGCCACCATGGGCCGGTCGAAGCAGTAGGCGACCAGCAGGTCGAGCACCACCGACAGACCGAGGAAGAAGGCGAAGCCCCGGACGGCGCCGACGGTGAGGTACCACAGCAGGGCGGCGCCCATGAGCGAGGCCAGGTCGGCGGTCAGGATCGTCTTGAAGGCCAGCTGGAAGCCCTTCTCGGTCGACGCCCGGACGCTCTTGCCCAGACGCACCTCGTCCTTGAGCCGTTCGAAGTGCACCACGTAGGAGTCCACGGTGGTGCCCAACGAGACCACGATGCCCACCACCCCGGAGAGCGAGAGGGTCAGACCCCGGGAGACCGACAACCAGCACACCGTCCCGTACATCAGGGCGCTCCACACCCCGAGGCCGAGGATCACGACCACGCCGAGGGCCCGGTAGTAGACGATCAGGTAGAGGGCCACGGCGACGAGACCGATGAGGCCGGCCAGGATGCCGGCCTTGAGCGAGTCCTCGCCGAGGGTCGGTGAGACCTGGCGCTCGGCGCTGCGGGTGAACTCGACGGGCAGGGCGCCGTACTTGAGCTTGAGGGCCAGGTCCTTGGCGTCGCCCTCGGGGAAGCCGGTCGTGCCCCCGCCCGAGATGATGAACTCCTTGTCGGCCAGGTTGGGGTCGTTCACCGTCGGGGCCGAGATGACCTCGCCGTCGAGGACGATCGCCATCTGCTTGGTGGGGCAGGTCGGCTGCACCGCGTTGCAGGCGTTGATGAGCTCGTTGGCCTGGGACTTCTGGCCCCCCTTGACGTTGACGGCCACCACCCACTGGCTGCCGGTGTCGCCGCCCAGCTGGGCCTTGACGTTCCGGAGGGCGCCGCCCTCGAAGCCGGCCGGGCCGACCTGGGTGCACGAGACGGGGTCGGCATCCGCGCTGGGGCGGTCCGGGATGACGATGGTGTTGGAGGCCTCGGCCGCCGGGTCCGCCGGCTCGGTCGTGGTGGTGTCGCCGGGCGCCGTCGTGGTCGTGTCGCCCGGGGCCGTGGTGGTGGTGTCACCGGGCGCCGTCGTGGTGCCGTCGGGCGGGGCGGTGGTGGTCGTCGCCCCGTCGCCGGTCGTGGTGGTGGTCGCCTGGCGGCCGAGCGGGGCGGCGGCGTACTCGCCGTCGACGACGGGAGCAGGGCCGGCCGGGGCCGGGCGGGCCGCCCCCTCCTCGGTGGAGGCAGGAGCCTCGGTCGAGGCCGGGGCCTCGGTGGTGGCGGTGTCGCCCGGGACGGTGGTGGCACCGGGTTCGGTGGTGGCGCCGGGCTCGGTCGTGGCCGTCGGATCGGCCGGGGCGGTGGTCTGGGTCGCCTCGGCGCCGGCGGCGCACGGGTCCTCGCCGGCCGCCGCCGCCTCGGCGTCGTAGGGCAGCCCGGGCTGGAGGACCGGCCGGAACTCGAGGCGCGCCGTCTCGCCCAGGATCTCCTGGGCCCGCTGGCGATCCTCGATGCCGGGGAGGTCGACCACGACGTTGTCGCCCTGCCGGGTGACCTCGGGCTCGGCCACGCCCAGGCCGTCGATCCGGTTGCGGATGATCTCCATGGCCTGGTCGATGCTGTCGCTGGACGGGTTGCCGTTCGCCGTCAGCACCACCGAGAACCCACCCTGCAGATCGAGGCCGAGCTCGGGCTCGGCGTCGTTGACGGCCACGGTGATCATGGAGAAGGCGGCCAGGGTCAGCACGAACGCCAGGGCGGCCAGGCCCCGGTTGCGCAGGCGGGACAGCTTGCCCCGCTTCTCCAGGACCCGGGCGACCGACCAGAGGACGGCCCCGGTGATCACCAGGAGCGAGATCCAGGCCCAGGCCGACGCCTTGGTGTCGTCGATGGCCAGGAGGACGATCCGGGCCACGAGCGCCAGGACCGAGACGATGACGGCGCCCTCGGGGCCGCCCACCCGGCGCCGACGGGCCTTGCGGGACCCCTTGGCGGCCTTGGGCCGGGGCGGCGGCGTCTTGGGCTTGGCCCGCTCCTTGCTGGGACGGGGCGGCGGCCCCGTGCGCCTGGTCGTGCCCGTGGCGACCGCGGCGGCCTCCTCGGCGTCGCCATCGTCGGCGTCGCCGTCCTCGGCGTCGTCCGCCGGACCATCCTCGGGCTCGGCCGCGGCGGCCGCGTCCTCGGGGCCATCGGCCTCCGGCTCGACCGGTGGGTCGAGGTCGTCGTCGATCGGGTCGTCGTCGCGCCCGTCGCTCACCGGGAGCTCCCGGCGGGCGCGGCCGAACGGCGCACGGTGGGGTCCGATGGCAGCGACAGAGGTGGCACGCAGGGTCCGATCAAGTCCAGGAAAACAGCCCGGGGGACCATAGTGCGCGTGTCCCTTGCCACTCGTGCGCGAGTGGACACTTCGTGGTCAGCCCCACACCGCGAGGACCTCGGCGCGCCATTCCGCCAGCCGCTGCCGCCGGATGGCATCGGCCGTCCGGTCCACGAACCGGAGCAGCCACGACACGTTGTGGATGGTCAGGAGGCGGAGGGCCGACAGCTCGCCGACCTGCATGAGGTGGCGGAGGTAGCCACGTGAGTAGCGGGCGCACGTGGGGCACGGGCAGGTCTCGTCGACCGGACCCCGGTCGCGGGCGTTGGCCACCCGCTTGACGTTGAACCGGCCGGCGTCGGTGAGCAGGGTTCCGTGGCGGGCCAGTCGGGTGGGCAGCACGCAGTCGAACATGTCGACCCCGAGGGCGATGGCCTCGACCAGGCTGGCCGGGTCGCCCACGCCCATGAGGTAGCGGGGCTGGTCCTCGGGCAGGACGGCCAGGGCGGCGGCCAGGGCCGGGAGCATCTCGTCGCGGCTCTCCCCTACCGACAGCCCGCCGATGGCGTAGCCGTCGAAGCCGACCGCGGTGGTCCAGCCGGCGCTGTCGGCCCGCAGCCCGGGGTCGACGCCGCCCTGGACGATGCCGAACTGGGCCTGGACGACGCCTCGCTCGGCGGTCTCGGCCTCGCCGGCCAGGAAGGCGGCCCGCCCCCGCTCGGCCCAGCGGGCGGTCCGCTCGGCCGCGGCCCGCACCACGCCGTCCGGCGCCGGGAGGCCGGGGCAGACGTCGAGCACCATCTGGACGTCGGCGCCGATGTCGGCCTGGACGGCAACAGCGCGCTCGGGGGTCAGGTGGTGCGCGCTGCCGTCGTAGGTCGAGCGGAACAGGGCGCCCTCGTCGTCGACCTTCGGGGCCAGGCTGAAGATCTGGTAGCCGCCCGAGTCGGTGAGGCTGTGACCGTCCCAGCCGGTGAACGCGGCCAACCCGCCCAGCTCCCGCACCACGTCGGCCCCGGGGCGGAGCATGAGGTGGTACGTGTTGGCCAGCACGACCGGCGGGGCGAGGGCGTCGAGGTCGTCGGCGCCGAGCGACTTCACCGACCCCCGGGTCCCGACCGGCATGAACGCCGGGCTGGGGAACGACCCGCGCGCGGTGACGACCCGCCCGGCCCGGGCGTTGCCGTCCCGCGCCTGGATCTCGACGGTGGCCCTCATCGGGATCTCATGCGGCTCGGCCCGGTCGGCCGTCGAGCAGGCAGCAGTCGCCGAAGGAGAGGAAGCGGTAGCCGTCGGCCAGGGCCGTCTCGTACAGCCGCCGCCACCGGGGCCCGACGAAGGCGTCGACCAGCACCAGCAGCGACGAGCGGGGCACGTGGAAGTTGGTCAGCAGGGTGTCGACCAGCGTCGGGCGCACGTCGCCGTGGAGGTAGATGTCGGTGCGCCCCTCCAGCTCGCCGGTGGCCTCGACCGCCTCCAGGGTGCGGAGGGTCGTGGTGCCCACGGCGACGACCCTGCTCCCGTGGGCCCGGGCGGCCCGGCAGGCGGCGATGACCGACGGCTCGACCCGGTAGGCCTCGGCGTGCATGACGTGGTCCTCGACCACCTCGGCGGCGATGGGGCGGAAGGTCCCCAGTCCGACCTGCAGCTCGACCCGCTCGATGCGGATGCCCCGCTCCCGGCAGGCGTCGAGCACCCGGTCGGTGAGGTGGAGACCGGCGGTGGGCGCGGCCACCGAGCCCGGCGTGCGGGCGTAGACGGTCTGGTAGCGCTCGGGATCGTCGAGGTCGACGTGGATGTAGGGCGGCAGGGGCACCCGGCCCACGGCGTCGAGCGGGGCCTCGTCGCCGAGGGTGACCCGCCGCACGCCGTCGCCCAGGTCCTCGCCCACCTCGATGGTGAGGGCCCCGGCGGTGACCGTCGTCCCCGGGGCGACCCGCCGGCTGGGACGGACCAGGGCCCGCCAGCTGCCCGTAGGCTCGCGCTCGAGCAGCAGCACCTCGACGGCACCACCGGTGGCCTTCGTGGCGGCGATGCGGGCGGGCAGGACCCGCGTGTCGTTCACGACCAGGACGTCGCCGGCGTCGAGCCGCGTCGGGAGGTCGCGCACGCCCCGGTGGTCGGGCGGCCGGAGCGGGCCGCGGTCGACCAGCATCCGGGCCGCGTCCCGGGGCTCGATCGGCACCTGGGCGATGCGCTCCTCGGGCAGGTCGTAGGCGAACGCCTCCACCGGCGTGCCCGCCAGCGTTCTGTCCGTCCCCATGGACCGTGACGGTGCACCAGGGTTGACAGAAGCGGGGGTCCTCACGGCTGGGGGGCGACGGCCAGGGCCTCGAGGGCGGCGCCGGCCAGCACGCGGGCGCCGATGGCGATGGCCCCCTCGTCGACGTCGAAGGCGGCGGCGTGGATGTCGGGGCCCTGCGTCCCCACCGGGCTGACGCCGAGGCGGATGAAGGCCCCGGGCACCCGCTCGAGGAACCAGGAGAAGTCCTCGCCGCCACCGCTCTGACGGGTCGGCAGCACCCCGGCCGGACCGACCACGGCCGCGGCCGCCCGGGCCAGCAGGCCGGTGGCCCACGGCTCGTTGTCGAC
>DASYLG010000250.1:0-11068 GCA_036009685.1 Iamia sp.
GTCCCCGGGGGTGACGGACCGCCGGCCCAGCGCAACGAGATCGGGCTCCAGGCGCTCGGCTCGACCGACCCGGACCTCGACGTCGAGGTCATCACCGTGGCCGTCGACCTGCTCGTCGCCCTCGGGCTGTCCCGCCCCACCCTCGCCCTGAACAGCCTCGGCACCCTGTCGGACCGTCGCCGCTACGTCGAGGCCCTCCGGTCGTGGCTCGACGAGCGGCGCGAGGACCTGCCCGAGCCCGATCGGCGTCTGGCCCGCACCGCCCCGCTCCGGGTCCTGGCCAGCACCGACCCGACCACCCGATCGCTGCTGTCGGGTGCGCCCCGATCGCTCGACGGCCTGTCCGACGAGGGGCGGGCCCACCTCGAGAAGGTCCAGCAGGGCGTGGGGGCGGCGGGGATCGACTACCTGCTCGACCACCGGGTCGCCGGCGGGTCGCCCCATGCCGTGCAGGTCGTGTTCGAGCTCCAGGCCGACGACGACCGGGTCTTGGTGGCCGGTGGGCGCCACGAGGGCATGGTCGAGGACCTGGGCGGGCCGGACACCCCCGGCGTGGGGTGGCGCGCCACGATCGAGAACCTGCTCCACGCCAGCGAGGGACTCGGCCCCGAGGTCGCCGGCGACGAGGTCGAGGTCTTCGTCGTCGACCTCACCGGCGGGTCGGTGGCCCGTGACCTGACCCGGGTGCTGCGTCGCCAGGGGGTGCGGGCCGATCGCGCCTTCGACGACCGGTCCATGCGGGCCCAGATGAAGGCGGCCGACCGATCCGGCGCCGCCGTCGCCGTCATCGTGGGCGAGCAGGAGAAGGCCGAGGGCGTCGTGGCCCTCCGCCACCTGCGGGGCACCGACGAGGGCGAGCAGGCCACCGTGCCCGAGGCCGACGTCGTCCCCGCCATCCGCCAGGCCCTCGCCGAGCACTGAGGACCACGAGGTGCCTGGCACCTCGTGGTCCGACCGCCGGCGGGAACGGGTTCGCCGGGGTGCGGGTGGAGCGACCACCATGGGACGACCCGATCGAGGAGCGATGCATGACGAAGGCCGCCGGCCTGCGCACCCACTACTGCGGTGAGGTCCGACCCTCGGACGAGGGTCGGGAGATCTCCGTCTGCGGGTGGGTCGGGCGCCGTCGCGAGCACGGCGAGCACCTCGCCTTCGTCGACCTCCGCGACCACACCGGCGTGGTCCAGTGCGTGGTCGACGGGTCGGTCGACGTCCGCAGCGAGTACGTGCTCCGGATCTCCGGCACGGTGCGGGCCCGGCCCGAGGGCACCGTCAACGTCAAGCTGCCGACGGGTGAGGTCGAGCTCCAGGACTGCACCGTCGAGGTCCTCTCGGCGGCCGAGCCGCCGCCGTTCCCGGTCGACGAGCGGGCCGACGACGTCGACGAGATGATCCGGCTCAAGTACCGGTACCTCGACCTGCGCCGCGGCCGCATGCAGAGGAACCTGCGGCTCCGGGCCCAGGTCAACCGGTCGGTGCGGGCGGCCATGGACGCCCAGGGCTTCGTCGAGATCGAGACGCCGATGCTCATGCCCTCGACCCCCGAGGGCGCCCGGGAGTTCCTCGTGCCGAGCCGCCAGCGGCCCGGTGCCGCCTACGCCCTGCCCCAGAGCCCCCAGCTGTTCAAGCAGCTGCTGATGGTCGGCGGCGTCGACCGCTACTACCAGATCGCCCGCTGCCTCCGCGACGAGGACCTGCGGGCCGACCGCCAGTACGAGTTCATGCAGCTCGACATGGAGGCCAGCTTCGTCACGCAGGACGACATCCTCGGGTGGATCTCCACCGCCGTGCTCGACGCCGCCGAGGCGGTGACGGGCGAACGCCCGCCCGAGATCGAGACCATGACGTGGCACGAGGCCCTCGATCGCTTCGGCATCGACAAGCCCGACCTCCGCTTCGGGCTCGAGCTGGTCGAGCTCACCCCGCTGTTCGCCGAGACCGGCTTCAACGCCTTCAAGGCGCCGGCCATCAAGGGCATCAAGGTGCCCGGTGGCGCCGCCGACTACGGCCGCAACAAGCTCGACGCCCTCACCGACCGGGCCAAGCAGGCCGGCGCCAAGGGCCTGGTCTGGATGAAGGTCGAGGCCGACGGCGTCCTCAACGCGCCGGTGGCCAAGTTCCTCTCCGACGACGAGAAGGCCGGCCTGATCTCGACCTTCGAGGCGGTCGAGGGCGACCTGCTCCTCATCGTGGCGGACGAGTGGCTGCCGGCGTGCGAGGTGCTGGGCACGCTTCGCAACGACATCGGCCGCCCGCCCGTCCACCAGGGCCCGTACCGCTACATCTGGGTGGTCGACTTCCCCATGTTCGTGGGGCGCGACGACGCCGGGAACCCCAAGCCCGGCCACCACCCCTTCACCCGGCCCCATCCCGACGACGTCGACCGGCTCGAGACCGACCCCATGGCCGTGCGCTCGATGGCCTACGACCTCGTGCTCAACGGCTGGGAGCTGGGCTCGGGCTCGCTCCGGATCCACGAGCCCGAGCTGCAGTCACGCATCTTCCGCTTCCTCGGGATCTCCGAGTCCGAGGCCCAGGCCCGCTTCGGGTTCTTCCTCACCCCGTTCCGCTACGGCGCCCCCCCGCACGGCGGCTTCGCCTTCGGCATCGAGCGGCTGGTGGCCATCCTCGCCGGCGAGGAGAACATCCGCGAGATCATCGCCTTCCCCAAGCCCCAGTCGGGCGTCGACCCCATGACCGACGCCCCCACCCCGGTCGACGAGCACCAGCTCGCCGACCTCGGCCTCCGCCTCCTCCCGCCCCCCGCCTGAGGGCAGCGAGCGCGCCGGCGCTGCCGGGCCCCGTCCGCACGGGGCCCGGCGGCGGAGCGTCACTCCTCGGGCACGGCTCGCTGGTAGACCATCGAGCTCCACACGAAGGTGCCGTCGGTCAGGGCCGACCCGAAGGGTGCAGTCCCGGCGTCGTTGAGCCGCTGCGGCGGGCCGGGCAGCCCGGGCAGGAACCACAGCAGGCCGGCGGCCGGGCCGCCGCCGGCGCTGTAGTCGCCCCAGTACGAGGTCAGGACGTACGACGCCTGCGTGGCGTTGGTGATGTCGAAGACGAAGCCGGTGCCCAGCCACGACCCGCGGACGTCGAACGGGGCCGGAGCGGGGACGAGGGGCTGGTAGCCGCTGGGGAAGTCGGCCCCGTCGAGGCCCCAGAACCCGGCGCCGGGATCGGCATCGGTGCCCAGGTGGATGCGCACCGTCAGGGCGACGAGGTCGCCCTCGGCCACGAAGACGCCCTCGGCCAGGCCGCCGGTGCCCAGGTCGACCGGGTTGATCGGCGGCCCGAGCCCGCTCTCGTCGACCCAGAACAGGTCGAGCGCGGCGGTGGTCGAGCTGGCCCCGGCGGGGGAGGCCCCGGCGAGGAGGGCGGCGCCGGCGGCGAGGCCGGCGGCCCCGGCCATGAAGGCTCGTCGTCCGGTGGCGGACGTCGCCGCGTCGGTGGGATCGGGGATCTCGGCCATCACTCCGGCTCCGGGAGGTTCACGAGGTACACCATGCTGCTGTAGAGGAAGGCGCCCTCACCGAGGGGAGCGCCGAAGGGGACCGTGCCGCCGGCGTTGAACAGAACGTTCCCGGATCCGTCGTTGTTCTGGTTGGGCAGGCTCCAGACGAGGGTGGCGGCCGGGCCACCAGAGCCGGAGAAGTTCGTCCAGGCACAGGCGAGCTGGTACGCGTTCTGGAAGAGGTTGGTGAAGTCGAGGACCTGGCCGGTCCCGAACCAGGCCGACGTGCCGACCGGGGTGACGTCGTTGGGCGAGGGGACGGGCACGAAGCCCGACGGCAGGTCGCCGCCGTCGACCACCCAGGGGCCGTTGCCGGTGTCGGCGCCCGATCCGACGAGGATGCGGATCGACACCGCGGCCATGTCGCCGAAGGCCGAGAAGATGCCGGTGGCGAACCCACCGGTGCCGAGGTCGACGGGCGCCACCGTGCCCAACGACATGTCCATGGACTGAAGCGGGATCGGGTACTCGCCGGTCACGCCCAGGGCCCCGGCGGGGGAGGCGGCGCCCAGGAGGGTCGCCCCCGCCGCCAACCCGGCGGCGCCGGCCATGAAGGCCCGCCGGCCGGTGTGGCCCCCTCCGCCGTCGTCCTCGCCCGCGCCTGTCTCGTCGTCTGCTGCCATCGGATCGTCCCTCCATGTGTCGTGTGCTGCTGGTCTGATGTGACTCCTATCACACCTCGCGCAGGGCTGGCATCCGACGCCAGGTCGCCGGCCGGCGGGGGGGTCGGGGGGCCCGGGTAAGGTCGGTCGGTGCCCGAGGACCTGTTCGCCGCCGCTGCGGCCGAACGGCTGTCGTCCCGGGCGCCGCTGGCCGATCGGCTGCGCCCGGCCACGCTCGACGAGGTGGTCGGCCAAGAGCACCTCCTCGGTCCGAACGCCCCGCTGCGACGGCTGATCGAGGCCGATCGGCTCAGCTCGGCCATCCTCTTCGGCCCCGCCGGCACCGGGAAGACGACCCTCGCCCGGCTGGTCGCCCGCACCACCGAGAAGGAGTTCGCCTCGCTCTCGGCCGTCGACGCCTCGGTCAAGGACGTCCGCGAGGTCATCGCCCGGTCCCGGCAGCGGTTGGGGGAGCGGGGGCAGGGCACGATCCTCTTCCTCGACGAGGTCCACCGCTTCTCCAAGTCCCAGCAGGATGCCCTGCTGCCGGCGGTGGAGGAGGGGCTGATCGTGCTGATCGGGGCCACCACCGAGAACCCGTACTTCACCGTCAACCCGCCGCTGCTCAGCCGGTCGACGCTGTTCCGCCTCGAGCCCCTCGGCCCCGACGCCCTGCGCGAGCTGGTCCGCCGGGGCCTGACGGCCGAGGGGGCCGAGGCCGAGGACGACGCCGTCGACCACCTCGTCCTGCGGGCCGGCGGCGACGGGCGCCAGACGCTCACCGCCCTCGAGGTGGCGGTGGCCCTGGCGGGGAGCCGCGACCGCGAGCCCGGCGCCCCCATCGAGGTGGGCGCCGGCGACATGGAGGCGGCCCTCGGCGTCAACGCCATGCGCTACGGGCGCGACGAGCACTACGACGTCATCAGCGCCTTCATCAAGAGCATCCGGGGCTCGGATCCCGACGCCGGGCTCTGGTGGCTGGCCACCATGCTCGAGGCCGGCGAGGACGCCCGCTTCATCGCCCGCCGGCTGGTGATCCTGGCCTCCGAGGACATCGGCATGGCCGACCCCATGGCCCTCCTCGTGGCCGAGGCTGCCTCCCGGGCGGTCGACCACGTGGGTCTGCCCGAGGCCCAGCTCAACCTGGCCCAGGCCGTCGTCCACCTGGCCACCGCGCCCAAGTCGAACCGGACCGCCCTGGGCATCTGGAACGCTCGGGAGGAGGTCCGCAAGGGCGCCACCGGTCGGGTGCCGGCCGCGCTGCGCGACGCGCACTACCAGGGGGCCAAGGGGCTCGGCCACGGCAAGGGCTACGAGTACCCTCACGACGACCCCCGCGGCTGGGTGCCCCAGCAGCACCTGCCCGACGAGGTCGCCGACCGCACGTTCTACGACCCGTCGCCCCACGGCCACGAGAGGGAGATCCGCCAGCGCATGGACCGCCTCCGCTCGCCGGACACCGCCGAGGACGCGTCGTGACGGCGGCCGACCTGGCGTCGGTGCTCGCCGCTGTCACCTGTCTGGCCGTGGTGGCCGTGCTGGCGGTGGTCGTGGCCCGCCTGGCCCGCACCGTCGCGGCGGTGGCCGAGGCCGTCGAGGAGGTCCGCACCGAGGCCCTGCCGGCGCTGCGCGAGGCCACCGACGCCGTGCGCCGGGCGGGCGAGGAGACCGAGCGGGTCAGCCAGATCATCGACGCCGCCGAGGCCGCGTCGACCCGGGTCGACGGGGCATCCAAGGCCGCCTACGTGGCCCTGTCCCGGCCCGTGATCAAGACCGCGGCCGCCGCCACCGGCGCCCAGCGAGCGGCCCGCAAGCTGCGGGGGAGGGACTGACCCGTGCCCAAGCGCACGTTCTACTTCGTGGCCGGTACGGCGGCGGGCCTGGGCTCGTCGCTCTGGGTCCAGCGGCGGGTGCGCGCCGCCGTCGAGCGCTACGTGCCCGAGAAGGTCCAGGAGCGGGCGGCCGAGGCGGCCAAGAAGGTCGCCCCCGCCGTGCGCGACGCCGTCACCGAGGGCCGCGACGCCATGCGGGCCCGCGAGACCGAGATGCGGGCCGAGGTGGCCGAGCGGGTCTCCCGCCCGGGCACCACCCGACGGGCGGGGTAACTGGGGGAGCGCCCCCCGCCCCCGGGCGCTCGTCGCGACCGATGACCAGCGGTACCGTGACCGGCGCCGCGGCGGGCCCATCCCGCCACCGGGCGGCGAGCGAGGGAGAACCATGACCGAGGGACCGACGCCGTCGCCGGACGGGCCGGGGAAGGGCCCGTCGCGCCCCGACCCGAGCGGGGACGAGACGGTGGCCTTCGCCGCCGAGACGGATCTCCCCGAGCCGCTCCCGGTCTCGAGCCCGCCTCCGCCGGCGCCGGGCGTGACCGGCGAACCCACGGCGATCGCGGCATCGGAGTCGACGCCGTGGCGCACCCGGCCCGTCCCCCCGACCACGCCGACGCCGGGCGGCCCCACCACCCCGAGCGGCCCCGGTGGCCCCGGTGGCCCGGGCGGCCCCACCGGGCCCGCCCCCCGTCGTGTCGCGTCGAACGCGCTGGCCGTGGTGGCCGTCGCCGGCGTGGTGGTCCTCGTCGTGGTGATCGTCCTCATGGCCGTCGTCCTCGGCGGCCGTGACGACGACGAGGGTGACGAGGTGGTGTCCTCGTCGTCGACGAGCACCACCGCGGTCGCCCCGACGTCGTCGACGACGGAGTCCACGACGACCACCACGACCGCGCCGGCGACGACCACGACCACCACCACGCCGCCGCCGGTCACGACGGGCCCACAGGTGATCATCCTGGGCGGCGGAACCGACATCGAGCCCGGGCTGTTCTGCCGGGATCTGCTGGCCGACACCGTCGCCTACGACGAGGCCGTCATCTACTGGCTCGAGGAGGGCCGCCCGGCGCGGATGGACGAGGACGGCAACGGCGTCCCGTGCGAGACCGTCTACCCGCCCGCGGACGTCGAGGCGGTCTGGGGTCCGCAGGGGTTGGAGGACGACGGCGTCACCCCGGGCCTGTTCTGCCGGGACCTGGTGGCCGAGGGCATCGACTACGAGGCCGCCGTGACCTACTGGGAGACCGAGGGCCGGCCGGCCCGCATGGACGACGACGGCAACGGCCGCCCGTGCGAGACCGTGTACCCGGCCGAGGAGGTCGCGGCGTTCTGGGGCTGACCCGCCGCCCCCGTCGTGTCCTCGCCCTGGCCCTGGCCGGGGTGCTGGTGACGGCCGCCTGCGGGTCGGGCGACGACGAGCCGTCGAGCGCCACCGCCCCGTCCCCCAGCTCGACCGCGGCCGACGACGCCACGACCAGCGCCACGACCGCCGAGCCCACGACCACCGCCGGCGCCACGACCGCGACCACGACGACGACGGAGGGGGGCGGGTGCGCCGAGGCCGTCGCCGGGTGGCCGCTGCGGCGGCGGCTGGCGCTGCTGGTGGTGATCGGCGTCGACCCGTCGGGCTCGGCCGAGGCGGCCGCGGCGGTGGAGGACGAGCACGTCGGCGGGGTCTTCGTCGGGGGCAACGCCACCGACCTCCTCACCAGCGGCGCCCTGACCGACCTGCGCCTCGCCTCGCCCACCGGCCTGCTCGTCGCGGTGGACGAGGAGGGCGGGCGGGTCCAGCGGATCGAGGGGCTCGACGGCGAGGTGCCGTCGGCCCGGACGATGGCGGCGACCATGACGCCGGACGAGGTCCGGGCCCTGGCCGAGCGCCGGGGCCGGGTCCTGGCCGAGCACGGCGTCACCGTCGACCTGGCCCCGGTGGTCGACGTCTCCGACCAGCCCGAGCGGACCGTGATCGGCGACCGATCGTGGTCGGCCGACCCCGAGGTCGTCGTCACCTACGCCCGGGCCTACGCCGAGGGCCTCCTGGCCGCCGGGGTCACGCCCGTCCTCAAGCACTTCCCGGGGCACGGCGCGGCGTCGGGCGACACCCACGAGGGGGCGGCCACCACGCCGCCGCTGGACGCCCTGCGGACCCGGGACCTGGTGCCCTACGAGCGGCTCCTGCCCGAGCTGGGCCGGCGGGCGGCGGTGATGCTCGGCCACCTCGACGTCCCCGGGCTGACCGAGCCCGACACGCCGGCATCGCTCAGCCCGGCCGCGGTCGGCCTGCTGCGCACCGGGTACGGCTTCGGCGGGGTGGTCATGACCGACGACCTGGCCTCCATGGCGTCGATCACCTCCCGCATGGGTCCCGACGAGGCCGCGGTCCGCGCCCTGGCCGCCGGGGTCGACGTGGTGCTGCTGGCCGGAGCCGACGTCCCCGCCCTCCTCGACCGGCTGGAGGGCGCCGTCGCCGACGGCACCCTCACCGAACCCGCCATCACCACCTCCGTCACCCGCGTCCTCGCCCTCCGTGGCCTCGATCCGTGTGCCATCACGCTCTGAGAGCCGGGGGCGCGGACCCCTGAGCAGGGTGTTCACAACGGTTCACACGTGTGCAGTGGCGCAGGAGGTCACACCTCGGCAGGGTGTGCCGTCCCGGAGGCGGATCGGGGCCGGGACAGCTGACCGGCGGCGGGGGAGGGCGCCGGTCAGCCGTCTACGGCGATCAGCGCGGCCAGGTCGACCTCGGCGAGCGCCCGCACCGGTCCGAGGCCGTCGAGCCCGACGACCGCGGCCCTGGTCCGGCCCGCGCCCGTGGCCACGACCAGGGCCTCCTCGTCGCCGCCGGTGACGGTGACGGCGGTGGGCTCGGGCCCGCCCAGCAGGTCGAGCATCTCGAAGACGGTGGACCCGGGCCACATCAGCTTGGTGGTGCCGTCGAGCTGGGCGACGGGGATCTGCCGGCGGAGGACGGCACCGTCGTCGGTGAGCGCCACCGCCACCAGCCGGCCCTCGGCGCCGACGGCCACTCGCCAGTGGCGCAGGTCGGTGAGGTAGCGGGGGTCCCAGACGTCGGTCCAGCCCCGCCCCTGGGCGACCTGCCACGTGTTCCACAGCGACCCGTCGGTGCGCTCGACGAAGAGCTCGAGCCGGCCGTCGAGGTTGGTCAGCAGCTCGGCCCGCACGCCGTCGGTCCCGCCTCGCTCGTCGGAGTAGGCCGACCACCCGTCGGGCGGCTCGGACTGCCAGACGTTGAAGGCGGTGCCGTCGGCGGTGACGCCCCCGGCCTCCAGACGGCCGTCGAGGTTGGCCGTGAGGTCGACGTCGACCACGTTGGTGGCGCTGAGCCGCTCCCAGTCGCCGTCGGGCCGACCGTCCCGGCCGATCGAGCGCCGCACCAGGCGGGCGTCGGGCCCGGTGACGGCGACGACGATGGCGGTCCCGGCCGTGGTGGCGCCGACGGTCGCCGCCCGCCCCACGCCCAGGTCGACCCACTCGGCCGCCTCCTGCCCGATGGCCACGTAGGCGAGGTGACCGTCGTGCCGCTCGGCCACGACGTGGACGATGGCGCCGTCGCGCGCCGCATCCGCCGTGGCCACGCCGTCGAGGCCGAGGGGCACGACGCCGTCGTCGGTCACGGCCACGAGGGCGCCCTGATCGTCCTGGCCGAGCACCACGACCGGGCTGGTCAGGGCCGGGGCCTCGGCCAGGGCCGCCGTCGGGCGGGACGGCCCGGTGCGGTCGTCGGCGTCCTCGTCCCCGCCGACGAGCGCCACCGCCGCGATCACGGCGACGATCAGCAGCAGGCCGGCGGCGACGAGGGCCAGACGCCGGGTCCGGTGGGACCCGTCCGGCGCCGGATCGACCAGCACCGGGTCGGCCGGAGGAGGGTCGACTGCCGTCACGGGGGGTGGAGGAGCGGGTACGACCGGATCGGGGACGGCCGGCGGGGCGGGGGCGACGACCGTCGGAAGCCGGGCGACCAGGGCGGCGGCGGCTGCCTCGAGCACCACCGGCTCGCGCCGCACCCGGATCACGTTGGGCTCGATGCCGAGGGCCAGGGCGGCGGCGCGGGCCCGGTTGGAGACCCCGTCGGGCAGGTGGGCCAGCACGGTCTCGCTGTCGATCCGGCGACGGAGGTCCTCGGGCAGGTCGTCGGCGGCGCAGAAGTAGATCCGGGCCACGTCGTCCACCCACGCCCGGTGGCGAGGGGCGCAGTGGTCGGCGATCTCCCCGCTGGCGGCCAGACGGGCGAGGAGGGCGTCGAGCCGGGCGTCGAGGGCGCGCCGCGAGCCGTCGGGACCCGGATCGATGTGCGCGACCAGCTCCCGGAGCAGCTCCCGGTCGGCCGTCTGGTCGGCCTGGCGGGGCGAGCGGCCGATGGACCACCGCAGGGCGGCGGCCACGGCATCGACGTCGAACGGTCCCCCCGTCGCGTCGTGGCTGGTCACGTCAACCTCCTCTCCGGGACACGATAGGGAACCCGGAGCTCCGGCGGCAGATCGTGGTGGGCGGGGCCGTCGAGGTATGAGACCAGGGCTCGGAGGGGTGCGTCGGTAGGCTGCCGAGACCTATGGAAGCCGACGAGCTACGCCGGACCTGGAACCGGTTCTGGACCGACAAGGGGCACACCGCGGTCGCCTCCGCGGGCCTGATCCCGCACCACCCCTCGGCACCGATGTTCACCAACTCCGGGATGATGCCCTTCGTCCCCCTCTTCCTCGGCGAGGAGCCGGTCCCGTACGACCCGCCCCGGGCGGCCTCGATCCAGAAGTGCGTGCGGGCCGGCGGCAAGCACAACGACCTCGACCAGATCGGGCGCTCGCCCCGCCACCTCTCGTTCTTCGAGATGCTGGGCAACTTCAGCTTCGGCGACTACTTCAAGGCCGAGGCCATCCCGTGGGCGTGGGAGCTGGTCACCGAGGTGCTGGGCATCGACCCCGACCGCGTCTGGGTCACCGTGCACGTCAGCGACGACGAGGCCCACCAGATCTGGACCGACGTGGTCGGCTTCCCGGCCGAGCGCATCCAGCGTCTCGACGAGGACAACTTCTGGGAGATGGGCGAGACGGGCCCCTGCGGCCCCTGCTCGGAGCTCTTCTACGACTTCGGCCCGGAGTACGGCCCCG
>DASYLG010000251.1:0-3303 GCA_036009685.1 Iamia sp.
CATGGGGTTGGGCCACGTCGGGCTGGCCATGGTGCAGGCCGAGGGGGCCAAGTCGAGCTGGGGCCCGTGGGTGATGAACTGCCAGGCCCCCGACGAGGGCAACATGCACACCCTCCTGCACTGGGGCACCGACGAGCAGAAGCAGAAGTACCTGAAGCCGCTGTGCCAGGGCACGACCATGAGCTGCTTCGCCATGACCGAGCCCGAGGTCGCCGGCTCCGACCCCACGCTCATCCAGACCCGGGCCTACCCCGACGGCGACGAGTGGGTCATCGACGGGCACAAGTGGTTCATCTCCAACGCCCACCGCGCCGGCTTCGCCATCCTCATCGCCCGCACCGAGGACGATCCCGACCTGCCCCAGGCGGCCAACACCGCCTTCATCGTCGACCTCCCCAGCGAGGGCTGGACCGAGGTGCGCCAGATCGAGACCATGCACGGCTCGACCGGCCACAGCGAGATCCGCATCGAGGACCTGCGGGTCCACCAGGACCAGATGCTCGGTGGCCGGGGTCAGGGCCACCTGCTGGGCCAGTATCGCCTCGGGCCGGCCCGTCTGGCCCACTGCATGCGCTGGATCGCCCAGGCCGAGACCGCCCTCGACATGATGGTCGAGCGCTCGCTGAACCGGTTCGCCCACGGCTCCCTCCTCGCCGAGAAGCAGGGCATCCAGTGGATGATCGCCGACTCCACCATGGAGCTGTACCAGGGCAAGCTGATGGTCCTGCACGCGGCGTCGAAGATCGATGCCGCGGCGGTCGACAGCACGGTGGACTTCAAGTCCGAGGTCTCGATGGCCAAGCACTTCGTGGCCAACATGCTGGGTCGGGTCATCGACCGCTCGATCCAGGTCCACGGCGCCCTCGGCTACTCGACCGACACCCCGCTGGCGAGCATGTACCAGCACGCCCGCTGGGCCCGCTTCGCCGACGGCGCCGACGAGGTCCACCAGATGCGCATCGCCCAGCGCACCATCGCCGCCTGGAAGGACCACGGCTCGACCCGCACGGCGACCGGCGACCTCCCGCTGTAGACCCGGTTTCGCCATCCGACGGCCGGGGGTACCGTGGCGGCCGGTGACAACGTACGACCAGATCCCCGTGCCGCCCGAGCTGGCGGACGAGGTCGCACGGCGACGCGCCTGGGGCGCCGATCGGCACGACGAGGTCTGGGATGGCGAGTACCGGGTGGCACCAGGACCTTCAGGACGACACGGCTTGGTCGACGCCGAGGTGGCGGCGGCGCTCAGGCCCTACGCCCGGCGGGCCGGGCTGCACGGTACGACGGCGTTCAACATCGGAGTGCCTCGCGAGTTCCGCGTGCCTGACTTCGGCCTCCACCGAACGACCGACCTCGGCGTGTGGAACGCCACCGCGGCGGTGGTGGTCGAGGTGCTGTCGCCGGGGGACACGGCGTGGCAGAAGCTGGGGTTCTACGCCGAGCACGAGGTCGATGAGCTGGTGATGGTCGACCCCGACGAGCGGACGGTCGTGTGGCTGGCCCGCTCCGACGACACCTACGTGGAGGTCGAGCGGAGCGCGGTGCTCGACGTCGACGTGGCCGAGGTCGTCGGCCAGATCGAGTGGCCCTGAGCGGTTAGCCGTCCGACGGCTCGAGCGGGGGAGTGGGCAGGCTGAGCACGGTGGTCTCGGCGCCACCGTCGACCTCGACGATCTTGCCGGTGACCCAGGCGCCGGCGGGCGAGCACAGCCACAGGGCGGCCGCCGCGATGTCCTCGGGGTCGCCGGCCCGGCCCATCGGCGTGCCCGCCTCGAGGGCGGTGCGCATCCCGTCGTCGGTCATCACGATGTCGAGCGAGCGGGTGGCGACCGCTCCCACCGACAGGGCGTTGACCCGGACCCGGGGCGCCCACTCGACCGCCAGCGACGTCGTGATCTTGTTGAGGGCGGCCTTGGCCGTGCCGTAGGCCGTGAAGCCGGGGACGATCTGCTGGCTCGACCGGGACGAGATGTTGAGGATGGCGCCCGATCCGGCCGTGTCGACCATGACCTGGGCCGCCGCCTTGGCCAGGAGGAAGGGCTGGACGGCGTTGAAGCGGAAGGCCCGCTCCATGAACCCGGCGCTGGTGTCCATGGCGGCGCGAGGGCCGGTGCCGCCGGCGTTGTTGACGACGATGTCGAGCCGGCCCAGCTCGGTGGCGGCCCGATCGACCAGCCCGACCAGGGCGTCGTCGTCCAGGACGTCGGCGGGGACGGCGAGGGCCCGCCGGCCGAGGGCCTCGATCTCGGCCGCCACCTGCTCGACGTCGGCGGCGGTGCGGGCCGACACGACGACGTCGGCGCCGGCCTCGGCGAAGGCGATGGCGCACGCCCGGCCGATGCCCTGGCCGCTGCCGGTCACGATGGCCACCTTCCCGTCGAGGCGGAAGCGGTCGAGGATCACGGGTGCTCCTTGGGGTCGGCCCCGACCTGACGGGTCGTCAGGTCGGCGGGGACCCTAGGCCCCGCCGAGCCGGGCCCGCCCGAGGACGTAGCAGGCGATGCCGGCGGCCACGCCGACGTTGAGCGAGTCGACCCCGACGGCGAGGGGGATGCGGGCCCGGACGTCGGCCGCCACCTCGGTCGCCGCCGTCAGGCCCGGGCCCTCGGATCCGAGCACCATGGCCACCCGCTCCTCGGGCCCCAGGGCGTCGGCGTAGGCGTGGAGGTCGACGGCGTCGGGCGCCGGGGTCAGGGCCACCACCGTGAAGCCGGCGTCCCGCAGCGGCGCCAGCCCGTCGGGCAGCGGCGCCAGGCGGGCGTGGGGGAGGGCGAAGCCGAGGCCCATCGACGCCCGGTTGGCCCGCCGGTAGAGCGGGTCGCAGGACGAGGGGTCGAGCAGCAGGGCGTCGACCCCGAGGGCGGCGGCGCTCCGGAGGATCACGCCCATGTTGGTCGGGTTGACCACCGCCTCGGCGACCACGACCCGGCGGGCGGCGGCCAGGACGGCCGCGGCCGGGGGCAGTGGCCGGCGGGCGAACGCCACCAGGGCCCCCCGGTGCGTCTGGTAGCCGGTCACGGCCGAGACGACCGTGGGCCCGACCCGGTGCACCGGGACGTCGTCGGCCAGCCCCGGCGGGAGGGGATCGCGGCGGCCGGCGTCGACCATCACCGACAGTGCTCGGTAGCCGGCGGCGAGGGCGCGCCCGGCGACGAGCTCGCCCTCGGCCACGAACACGCCGTCCATGTCGCCGCCCGGTGTCTCCCGACGGCGGCGGAGGTCGTGGTCACGCAGGCCCATGAACACGGCGAGCCGGGTGTCGGTCGGGTCGTCCACCACCTCGTCGCCACGCACGCCGCCATC
>DASYLG010000252.1:0-6270 GCA_036009685.1 Iamia sp.
CCCGCTCGTCGAGCAGGGCCACGCCGTGGCCTCGGAGCAGGGCCTTGGAGGCGGCCTCGGAAAGGGTGCGGCTGTGGGTCGTCGACACGACGCCGGAACCTAGCGCCGGGCCGGCTCTCCGCTACCGCTCGGCTTCGGGCAACAGCGCCGCACGGAAGAGCGCCCTCACCTGCTCGAGGCGGATCTCGAGCTCCTCGTCGGTGTAGGGGTCGCGGTCCAGCAGGCCAGTGAGGAAGGGCCCGTCGCTGAAGTAGCTCATCAGGGCGCCGATGCCCGAGAGGATGATGTGCTCCGGGTCGTGCTGGCGCAGGCGTCCGGCGTCCATCTCCCGCTGGAAGTAGGCGACCGCCCGCTGGAAGTGGGGCCGCAGGACCTTGCCCAGGTCGATCGGGAGGTGCTGGCCGCCCTCGAGGGCCTCCCGCCGGGCGATGCGGACGAAGTCGGGGTTCTCCTGGAAGAACATGAACCCGGCGGTGAGGACGTGGTCCACCTTGTTCCACCCCTCGCGGACGGGCTCCTCGACGGCCTGCTCCACCTGCGCCGACCACTGGCCCATCACCCCGAGGAAGACCTCGGCGTAGATGGCCTCCTTGGACGGGAAGTGGTGGAGGATGCTCGGTCGCCGGATGCCGACGCCGGCGGCGATGTCGTTGAGCGAGGTGCCGTCGAAGCCTCGCTCGGCGAAGCAGCGACGGGCCTCGACGATGATCGCCTCTCGCGTCGACCCCCCATCGGTGCTCATCGGTGCATGGACCGGCCGTGGACGAGGCTCACCTCGTACGCCATCGACGAGCACCGATGACCGCCGACGGCTCCGCCAGCTCCGCCGTCAGAGGGCCCGTCACATGTGTTCGCTCGCTGCGCTCGCTCACTGGACCGAGGGTACCGGCCGGTACTGTCCAGCCCCATGACCGTCCTGGCCGCGTCGCAGGTGGTGACGCCCATGGGGGTGCTCAGCCCGGGGCTCGTCGAGGTCTCGGACGGCCGCATCACGTCGGTCGTGCCGACCACCGGGCCGGTGCCGGATCGGATCCTGGCGCCGGGGTTCGTCGACCTCCAGGTGAACGGGGTGGAGGACATCGACGTGGCCGCCGCGACGACTCCCGCCGACTGGGACCGGCTCGACGCACTGCTCGCCGCCCAGGGCACCACCACCTGGCTCCCGACCCTGGTCACGGCCCCGCTGGAGGCCTACGAGGCCCGGCTCGACCGCATCGCGGCTGCTGCCGACCGCCCCGATCCGCGCCCGCGCATCGCCGGGGCCCATCTCGAGGGACCGTTCCTCGGCGGCGCCCACGGCGCCCACCCCGGGGCCTTGGTGCGGGCGCCCGACCTGGACTGGCTGGCGGCCCTCCCCCGCATCGTCCGGCTGGTGACGCTCGGGGCCGAGGTGCTCGGGGCCGGCCAGGCCATCGGCGGGCTGGCCGCCCGCCGCACGGTCGTCGCCATCGGCCACTCCTCGGCGACCCTGGCGCAGGCCAACGCCGCCGTCGACGCCGGCGCCCGGCTGGTGACCCACGGCTTCAACGCCATGTCGCCGCTCCACCACCGCGAGCCGGGGATGGTCGGCGCCTTCCTCACCGACGACCGGGTAACGGTGTCGCTCATCGCCGACGGCGTCCACGTCCACCCGACCGCCCTCGACGTGGCCTTCCGCTGCAAGCCCGACGGCCGGGTCGTCCTGATCACCGACGCCGTGGCCTGGCGGGCCGGCCGCGTCGGCTCGATCGGGCTGACCCACGACGGCTCCGCCCCCCGCCTGCCCGACGGCACCCTCGCCGGCTCGTCGCTCACCATGGACGCCGCCGTGGCCTTCGTGGTCCAGCGGGTGGGCGTGGCGCTCGACCGGGCGGTGCGGGCGGCGTCGACCACGCCCGCGGCGCTGCTCGGCCTCACCGATCGGGGCGCTCTCGCCTCCGGCCGCCACGCCGACATCGTCGCCCTCGACCCCACCTCCCTCCGGGCCACCGCCACCTGGGTCGCCGGCCACCAGATCCACGGCTGACACCCGGCAGAGCGAGTCGCGTTCTGCACGTGGGCGGCAACGGGCGCCGTGGTCCTCTGGGCGGTCCCACACCCAAAGGAGCGCGAGATGCGCGCAACACCCCTCAAGAAGGCGGCCGTCGCGGTCGCCGCCGCTCTCGGCCTGCTGGTGACGGCGGCGATGCCGGCCTCGGCCACCACGGTCGGCCTCGAGCTCGACAGTGGCACCGTCACCGTCGCCGGCAACACGTTCGACGTGGGCGATGGCCCGATCGGCACGCCACCGTGCGAGATCCCCGAGGACACCGTCACCGGCACGGCCAACGCCAATGGCACCTGGTCGATCACCGGCGGCTGGAAGGCCATGCTCCAGCTCGGCACCCCACCGTCGGGGAGCTGGTACCAGTTCGACTACTCGATCCTGGCCGGCGCCGGAACCTGGGTGCAGACCTCCGCCGGGCCTCCCGTCCTCAGCTCGCTCGCCAGCACGGCGCCGAACCACGTCATCCTGCAGGTCCGGGTCTACGAGCTCGACGAGGGCTGCGAGAAGGACGTCGTCAAGTGCATCGCCACCATGCGGATGACCTTCACCGGCCAGGCCACCACCGCCAGCCCCCTGCCGACGCTCACCACCGGCGACACCCTCGTCCTCAACGGGTCGACCCTCCCACCCCACGTGTCGACGGCCAGCTGCTCGGCCCCGTTCGCCTCCTTCAGCGGACAGACGGCGACGGCGACCGGTCTCACGCTCAGCGTGGAGTGATCCCGCTCCGGGGTGGGGAGCGTCCGCGCCCCCACCCCCTACGGTGGGCGGGTGGACATCGTCGCTGCTGTGTTCATCGAGGAGATGGAGATGCGCCAGGCCCCCGGGCCGTCGGCGCGGATCGACCTGACCGGGGTCCACTTCTCCCTGGCCGCGCCCGAGCCGGTCCCGGTGACGATCGAGCCCCACCTGCTCGTCCTGGTCCGCTGCCGCCCCGACGAGCCCGGCCAGGGCGCCCTCGAGGTGGTCTACCGGCGCGACGACGAGCAGATCGCCCGCAACGTCCAGCCCCTCCAGGTCGAGCCGGGCAAGTTCAACTACCGGCTGGTGCGGGCCCAGCTCGAGTTCACCGACTACGGCGTGGTCGAGGCCCACTGCCGCCTCGACGCCGGACCGACCACGATCGTCCCGCTCACCCTCCTGCCCCCGGCGGGATGACGGCCTTCGCCGCCGCCCTCTCCGAGCACCCCTCGCCCCCCGAGGCGGTGGGCGAGGTCGTCGGCGCCGTCCTCGACCGGCTCGGGCCGGCACCCGACCTGGCGGTGCTGTTCCTCTCCCCCGCCCTGGCCGGTGCGGCCGACGACATCGCCGCCACCGTGCGGGCCACGCTGCAGCCCGGCTGCCTGGTCGGCGCCGCCGCCAGCACCGTGGTCGGCGGGGGGCACGAGATCGAGCACGGACCGGCCATCGCCCTGTGGGCCGGGCGCACCGGTCCCGTCCTGCCGGTGCGGATCACCGCCGAGCCGGCCGACGGCGGCGTCCGCGTCCTCGGGGTCCCCCAGGCCGCGGGCGAGGGCGGGCCGCGCACCATGGTCCTGCTGGCCGACCCGTTCAGCCTCCCTCTCGACGCCCTGCTGGCCACCATGGCCGACGACCTCCCCGACCTCACCGTCGCCGGCGGGCTGGCGTCGGCCGCCCGAGGACCAGGGGGCAACCGGCTGATCCTCGACGGCGCCGTGCACCGCGACGGCGCCGTCGGCGTCCTGCTGCCGCCGGGCGCCACCGTGGTGCCGGTCGTCTCCCAGGGCTGCCGCCCGGTGGGCGACCCCATGATCGTCACCGAGGTCGACGGACCTCTGCTCCTGGGGCTGGCCGGCCAGCCCGCCCTCGACCGCCTGCTGGACTCGGCCGCATCGCTGGGCGACGGCGACCGGTCGATCTTCGAGCTCGGACCGCAGATCGGCGTCGTCGTCGACGAGACCCTGCCCACCTTCCGCACCGGCGACTTCCTCATCCGCAACGTCACCGGCGTCGACCCCGACCGCCGGGCGGTGGCCATCGGCGCCCAGGTCGAGGTGGGCACCACGGTCCAGTTCCACGTGCGCGACGCCGACAGCGCCGACGAGGAGCTCCGGGACCTGATGGCCGCCGTGGCCCTGGCCCCGGGCGACCGCGACCGGGGTGCCCTGCTGTTCACCTGCAACGGCCGGGGGTCGCCCTTCTTCGGCCAGCCCGATCACGACGCCGAGGTCGTCTCCGCCGTCGTCGGCCCCGCCCTGGCCGGCATGGCCTGCGCCGGCGAGATCGGCCCGATCGGCGGCCGCAACCGCCTCCACGGCTACACCGCGTCGGTCGTCATCCTCGACGCTGGCTGAGCCCGCCGGTCACGCCGCCGCAGCAGGCGGTCGAGCCGACCCCGGTTGGCCCGCTGGATGACGATGAACGGGACGTTGCCCACCACGATGGCCACCGCCACGCCGACGGCGAGGGCCGGGCGGCACCACAGGGCCGGGATCGGGGCCGTGGCCGCCGAGAGCCAGTGGACCCGCTCGGCCCGGATCGTCTCGGCCCGGAAGCGGGCCAGGTCCACCGACCGGCGCGAGCGCAGGTGGGTCTTGGCGAAGCCGCCGAAGAGGGCTCCCGCCTCGGGCAGGTGATCCTTCCAGCGCAGCACCCGGGCGTGACGCACCCACCACCGGCCCTCGTCCTCCCAGGGGCGCAGGCGCGTCAGCGAACCCGGTCGGGTCACCCGCTCGACCGACCAGCCCGTCGCCCACCACCCGAACCCGAGGGAGCCCGTCCCCCACACGGCGGCGGCCAGCCACAGGTCGATCATCACGGGCACGACGAGCGTTCGACACCGACGGCCCGCCGGTCGGGTCGTCCCACGAGGTGCCTGGCACCTCGTGAGCGCCCTACCAGCCCGCCCAGCCGCTCGGGTCGTGGCGGCCGATGAAGAGCCACTCGAACAGGCCGTGGCCCACGTGCCCGCCGCAGGTGAAGCGGCTGACGCTCTCCTGGATGCCGAACATGGTGGCCATCACCTCGGGGTCGGTGAGGTCGTAGCGGACGCCCTGGACCACCATGTCGCCCTGCCACATGCCGTGCCGCCAGTCGGCGTCGCCGCCGTAGCCGGTGCCCTTGCCCAGCCAGACCGGCAGCAGCACCTCGACCTCGATGTCGAGCGGCTTGCCCTGGTCGGTGAGGTGCCAGGTCGCCCCGACCGCCTCCCGGGTGCCCTCCGCGAAGCGCACGTCGATGGTCGGGATGCCGAGGTCGTCGAGGCGACCGTCGGGCCAGGCCCGCACGGCCTGGCGCATGACCGGGGTGCCGTCGGGCTGGTCCTGGTAGATGCAGAGGATCGAGAAGTCGTCGAACTGCATCGGGCAGTAGATCCAGTAGAAGCCCTCCAGCGGGCGGGCGGCCTGGATGCCGGGGGGCTCGGGCTCGCCGACGGGGCGGATGCCCCACGAGCGGTCCCGGCTCCCCCACCAGCGGTCGGGCGTGGCCTCGTGGCGGGTGCCGTCGACGTCGACCCAGCCCTCCCACCGGCCGGTCTGGGCGTACCGCATCGAGTCGAACGTCTGGCGCTCGTTGAGCCGCATGATGTGGCCCGGCTCCTCGTGGGCCGGGATGGCCCCGGTCCAGGTCATGTCGCAGGCCAGTCCGTGCTCGTTCTCGTCGCAGATCACCCGGATGACCTGGAGCGGCTCGACGATCTCGATCCGCAGCGGCCCGCAGGTGGTGTCCATGCGGTCGCCGGTGAGGGCCCGCGACGCTCGCACGACCCGGTGCTCGGCGGCATCGGCCACCAGCAGGAAGCCGTCCTGGACGCCGAGGTTGGCGTACTGGCCCATGCCGAAGACGAGGAACAGCTCGTCGGTGCTCCCGTGGGCGTTGAAGTACGACCGGTCGTAGAAGTTCCGATCGCTCGTCGCCACGTGCCGCATCGAGATGGGGGCCTGGTGGATGGGGTACTCGTCGAGCGGGGACAGCGTCATGGGGGTTCTCAGCTCAGGTCGGAGGGGTGGACGTCCATGGCCGCGAGGGCTCTCTCGAGGGCGACGCAGGCCATGTTGGTGCGCTCGAAGTCGGAGTCGTGGGGGAACAGGTCCGTCTCCTTGAGCAGGGCGGTCAGGCGGACCATGACGATGGCGAAGCCGACGCCGGCGTTGATCTCGGCCCAGCGGTGGTGCTCGGCCGAGCGACCGGTGGCCGCCTCCCAGCGGGCGGCGGTCTCGGTGTAGCTCGGCAGCCCGGGCAGCCGGGGCAGGTCGAGACCGGCCGACAGGGTGTGGTCGAGC
>DASYLG010000253.1:0-4319 GCA_036009685.1 Iamia sp.
ATCCCACCTGCGACAACGGCGCATGATCCACAATCCACAGGCCCTACTACCAGTACTACAAAACAAATTCTCTTCGTATCCCGGAGGTGGACAGTGAAGTTCCGCTGCGAGCGCGACACCCTCGCCGAAGCGATCGGTACCGCCCAACGAGCGGTCGCCGTGCGTAGCGGTGCGCTCCCGGTGCTGTCCGGTGTCCAGGTCACGGCCAAGGACAACTCGGTCGAGCTGGTGGGTTCGGACCTGGATCTCACGATCCGGGTGAGGATCCCGGCCCAGGTCGACAGCCCCGGCGAGGCGGTCGTGCCCGCGAAGTTGTTCGACGGGCTCACCACGCGGCTGAAGGCGGGCGCGGTCACCTTCGAGATCGAGGGTGACGACGCGCGGATCTCCGCGGGCCCGGCCCGCGCCGGTGTCCGGCTCCTGCCGGCCGACGAGTTCCCCCGGCAGTCGCCCCCGGCCGAGCACGCCGTGACCCTCGATGCCGGCGATCTGTCCTCGGCCCTGTCCCAGGTCGTGCCGGCGGCCAGCAGCGACGACGCCCGCCCCATCCTCACCGGCGTCCTCATGGCCGCCGAGGGCGGGGGCCTGCGCCTCGTGGCCACCGACTCCTACCGGCTGGCCGTGCGCGACCTCGAGGGCAGCGCCGTCCTCGACGAGGGCCAGAGCGTCCTCGTGCCGTCGCGCGCCCTGCGCGAGCTGGTGCGGGCGCTCGGCTCGGGCGAGGTCACCCTGCGTCTGGGCGAGCGCGAGGCCACCTTCGAGGTGGGCACCACCCGGGTCACCACCCGTCTCATCGAGGGCGAGTTCCCGAACTACCGCGGTCTCATCCCGTCGACGTACCCGAACCGGATGGTCGTCGCCCGCGAGGCCCTCGGCGACGCCGTCCGCCGCGTGCGGCTCATGGCCCGCGAGGCCACGCCGGTCCGGCTCACCATGAGCGCCTCGGGGGTCGAGCTCGATGCCGTCACCCAGGACATCGGCCAGGCCAGCGAGGCCGTCGAGGGCACCTTCGAGGGCACCGAGCTCACCGTCGGGTTCAACCCCGACTACCTGCTCGACGGCATCGAGGTGGCGCCGGGCGACGAGGTCGTCCTGGAGACCACCGACGCCAACAAGCCCGCCGTGCTCCGCGCCACCGGCCGCGACGACTTCCTCTACCTCCTGATGCCCGTCCGCATCTGAGCGGGCGAGGCACGGCCGTCCCGAGGTGCAGCTCGATCGCGTCTGGCTGACCGACTTCCGCAGCTACGCCTCGGCCGAGGTCACCCTCGCCCCCGGTCTCACCGCCGTGGTGGGGGCCAACGGCGAGGGCAAGAGCAACCTGCTGGAGGCGATCGGCTGGATGGGCGGCCTGCGCTCGTTCCGGGCCGCGCCGACCGAGGCGCTCGTCCGGGTGGGCGCCGAGCGGGCGATCATCCGAGGCGAGGGGAGTCGGGCCGGGCGGGCCCTGCTGATCGAGTGCGAGGTGGCGCCGGGCGGGCGGAGCCGGATGCTGGTCAACCGCCAGCCCGTCCGTCGGGTCCGCGACGGGCTCGACTTCCTCCGGGCGGTGGTCTTCGCCCCCGACGACCTCGAGCTGGTCAAGGGTGGTCCGGGGGAGCGGCGGGGCTACCTCGACGACCTCCTGGTCGCGCTCGACCCCCGGCTCGACGCCGTGCGCAGCGATCTCGACCGCATCCTCAAGCAGCGCTCGGCGCTGCTCAAGCAGGCGGGCGGCCGGCTGAGCGACGACGTGGCGCCGACGCTCGAGGTGTGGGACGCGCGCCTGGCGCGGGCCGGCGAGGCCCTGGCCGACGCTCGGTCGGATCTGGTGATCCTCCTCGGCCCGGTGGTCGAGACCGCCTACCAGGACCTGGCCGGACGGGGCGACGTGGTGCTGTCCTACGCCCCCTCGTGGCGGCCCGGCGGGCTGCTCGCGGCCCTGGCCGAGGCCCGTCGCGACGAGCTCCGGCGGGGGGTGAGCCTGGTCGGACCGCACCGCGACGAGCTCGCCATCACCCTGGCCGGTCTCCCGGCCCGGACCCACGCGTCGCAGGGCGAGCAGCGCACCCTGGCCCTGGCTCTCCGCCTGGCGGCCGCCCGCCAGGTCGCCGCCGTCCTCGACACCCCCCCGCTGCTCCTGCTCGACGACGTGCTGTCGGAGCTCGACGACGACCGGGCCGCCGGCCTGCTGGCCCACCTCCCCCCGGGCCAGACGCTCATCACCACGGCCACGGGTCTGCCCTCCGGCACCCACCCCGACCTGGTGCTGCGGGTCGCCGGCGGCTCGATCACCCCGGCCTGAGGCGCCGCCGGGCGAGGCGACCCGGAGGCACGGTGCCCTGCTCCCCGAGGCCCGGCCGAGGAGGTGTCCACCGCGACGCGGCCCCCATCCGCGCCGGTCCCGAGGGCCGCCGCGCGACACTGGTCCGGTGCCCTGGGAACCCCTGACCACCGGTCGCGAGGGCCGTCCGGCCCGTCTGGGCGAGACGCTCGACCGCGTCCTGGCCGGTCTGGGCGCCCCGCCGGCGTCGTCGCTCGAGGTCGTCGTGCGGGCCTGGCCCGACCTGGTCGGGCCGGCCGCGGCCGAGGCCCTCCAGCCCCAGGCGATCCGCGACGGCCGGCTGGTGGTCACCGCCACCGACCCGGTCTGGAGCGGCCAGGCCCGGTGGCTCGAGGGGGCCGTGGTCGAGGGGCTCGAGCGTCTGCTGGGACCGGGTGTGGTCACCGGTCTGGACGCCCGCACGGCATCCCGCCGGGCCCGCTGACCACCCGTCCGACGGCACCGCGCCGGACACCGTCGCGGCCCTCCGATCGAGGGCCGCGCACACCCCGCGGATGCACCGGGCCGTCGCACCCCCCTGGTAGGATGGTCCTCATCGTGATCGCCAGTCTGCGCAAGGGTTCCGACGCTCGGGAACCAGCCGCAGAGGCGGTCGGAACGGCCCCCGCGGGGGCCCGCCGTCCGTTGTGAGCAGCAGCCTGCTCCCCGTCTCCTCCTGAGAGGTCGCGCCCGTGTCGCAGGCCCCCGACAACCGCCCCAACTACTCCGCCTCGTCGATGACGATCCTCGAGGGGCTCGCGCACGTGCGCAAGCGCCCGGGCATGTACATCGGCGGCACCGGCATCTCCGGTCTCCACCACCTCGTGTGGGAGGTCGTCGACAACTCCGTCGACGAGGCCATGGCCGGCTACTGCGACCGCATCGAGGTCACCCTGCTGGCCGACGGCGGGTGCCGCGTGGTCGACAACGGCCGGGGCATCCCCACCGACGTCAACAAGGAGTTCAAGCTCACCGGCGTCGAGATCGCCCTCACCAAGATCGGGGGCGGCGGCAAGTTCGGCGGCGAGGGCTACAAGGTGTCCGGCGGCCTCCACGGCGTCGGCGTGTCGGTCGTGAACGCCCTGTCCCAGCGGGTGGTCGTCCAGGTCGACCGGGACGGCCAGCGCCACGAGATCGAGTTCAGCGACGGCGGGGCCAAGAGCACGAAGCTCGTGGTCGTCGGCGAGGCCCCCCGCGGGCGCACCGGCACCATCGTCACCTTCTGGCCCGACGAGACGATCTTCGAGTCCGTCGAGTTCGTGGCCCGCACCATGCTCGAGCGGTTCCAGATGATGGCCTTCCTCAACAAGGCCCTGATGATCCGGTTCAAGGACGAGCGCGAGGACCACGACCCCACGCCGGTCGAGTACCGCTACGCCAACGGCATCGTCGACTTCGTCAAGCACGTCAACGCCACCAAGAACCCCCTGTTCACCCGGGTCGGCTACTTCGAGCAGAGCGAGGAGGCCCACGAGGTCGAGATCGCGTTCCAGTGGAACGAGGGCTACCAGACCGACGGCCTCCACAGCTTCGCCAACGGCATCGCCACCATCGAGGGCGGCACCCACGAGGAGGGCTTCCGCGCCGCTCTCACCACCGTGGTCAACAAGTACGCCCGGGCCAAGGGCCTGCTCAAGGAGAAGGACCCGAACCTCGGCGGCGAGGACGTCCGCGAGGGCCTCACCGGCATCATCTCGGTCCGTCTGCGCGACCCGCAGTTCGAGGGCCAGACGAAGGGCAAGCTGGGCAACCCCGAGATCAAGACCCTCGTCCAGCGGGCCACCAACGAGCGGATGGCCGACTGGTTCGAGGAGCACCCCCCCGAGGCCAACAAGATCGTCAAGAAGGGCATCAACGCCCAGCGGGCCCGCGCCGCCGCCCGCCAGGCGCGCGACGCCACCCGCCGCAAGTCGGCCCTCGACGGTGCCGGCATGCCCGACAAGCTGCGCGACTGCTCGAGCCGCAACCGCGACGAGTGCGAGCTGTTCATCGTCGAGGGCGACTCGGCCGGCGGCTC
>DASYLG010000254.1:0-3370 GCA_036009685.1 Iamia sp.
ACCACCCCGACAGCAGGTGACCGGACGGTCGGCCGCTTCGGCCCGCCGACCACACCCTGGGGGGAACCCGCACATGCACGACACCTCCGATGAGCTCGAAGCCAAGGGCTGGCAGGACTTCGCCAACTGCCTCGGGGTCGATCCTGACCTGTTCTTCCCAGAGCGTGGCGCGTCGACCCGCGAGGCCAAGGAGGTCTGCCGCGGGTGCGTGGTGCGAGAGGACTGCCTCGAGTACGCCCTCGACAACGGCGAGAAGTTCGGCATCTGGGGCGGCATGAGCGAGCGCGAGCGTCGCCGTCTCCGCCGCCAGCGGGCGCTCGCCCGCCGCGGCGAGGACATCCCCGCCGTCGGCTCTGCCTGAGCCTCACCCGCCACCGGTAGGTTCCGGGACCGTGAGCACGACGGTCACCGCCCTCCCCTACCTTCCCCCGGACGGCATCGACGCCGCCTACGCCGTGTTCCCCAAGGACCGGCGCACCGTCACCAGCGACGGGACGACGCTGGCGTGGACGCTCCTCCCGGCCGATCCGGACGTGGCCGAGCGCACCCCGGTGGTGGCGGCCAACGGGTGGTCGTGCAGCGATGCCTACTGGGCCCACATCGCCCCGGCCCTCACCGCCCTCGGGCATCCCGTCCTGCTGGTCGATACCCGGGGTCACGGTGCGTCGGGCCTGCCCCGCCACCCCGGGCGGGGAGCCCGGGACCTGCGCACCGAGGACATCGCCATCGGGCGGATCGCCGCCGACCTGTGGGAGGTGGCCGACGCCGCCGGCATCGACGATGCCATCGTCATGGGCCACTCGATGGGGGTCCAGGTCACGCTGGAGGCCGACCGTCGGGCGCCGGGGCGGGTCGCCGGGCTGGTGCTGATCGCCGGGAGCTACGAGAATCCGCTCAAGACCTTCTGGGGCCTGCCCCTCGCCGACATGGCCTTCCCGTTCGCCAAGCTGGCGGCCACCTCCACCCCGGCACCGGTCCTGAAGCTGGCCATGCAGCCGGCCAAGCTCACCGCCTTCGGGGCCTGGGCGGCCAAGATGGCCCGGGCCACGGGGCCCAAGGCCCAGGCCGCCGACATGGCGCCGTACCTGCTCCACGTCGCCTCGACCGACATGGCGGTGATGATCCGGCTGATCGACGCCATGCGCCGGCACTCGGCCGCCGACCACCTCCGCAAGGTCACCGCCCCGACGCTGATCCTGGCCGCCGGGCACGACACCTTCACCCCGCCCCGCTGCTCGCAGCACATGTTCGAGCGCATCCCCACGGCCGAGATCCAGTGGTTCGACGACGCCGGCCACACCCTGCCGATCGAGGAGCCCGACGCCATCGTCGCCCACATCGACGAGTGGTACTCCCGGCGCGTCGCCCCCGACGCCGCCGCCGTCAGCTGATGACCGTCCGGGCGGTGCGGGCCGACATCACGACCCTCGACGTCGACGTCATCGTCAACGCCGCCCACCCCTCCCTCCTGGGTGGCGGCGGGGTCGACGGGGCCATCCACCGCGCCGCCGGGCCCGGGCTGCTGGCCGAGTGCCGGCCGTTGGGCGGGTGCGCCACCGGGGACGCCAAGGTCACCGGCGGTCACGACCTCCCGGCCCGCTGGGTCGTCCACACACCGGGGCCCGTCTGGCACGGCGGCGACGACGGGGAGCCCGAGCTGCTGGCATCGTCCTACCGGCGCAGCCTGGAGGAGGCCGACCGGGTCGGCGCCCGTTCGATCGCCTTCCCGGCCATCTCCACCGGCATCTACGGCTACCCCAAGGACGCGGCGGCGCGCATCGCCGTCGACACGATCACGTCGGTGCTCCCGTCGACCGGCATCACCGAGGTCGTGCTGGTGGCCTTCTCCGACGACGACCTCGCCCGCGACGAGAGGCTCCTGGCCGATGGCTGACCTGATCGTGGGAGCCGATGGGAGGGCGCGCTGCGGGTGGTGCGGCACCGACCCGCTGTACGTCGCCTACCACGACGACGAGTGGGGCCGGCCCGTCCACGACGACGGTCGGCTCTTCGAGAAGCTGTGCCTGGAGGGCTTCCAGGCCGGGCTGGCGTGGATCACGATCCTGCGCAAGCGGCCCGCCTTCCGCGAGGCCTTCGCCGGCTTCGCCATCGACGTCGTGGCCGAGTTCGGTGAGGACGACGTCGAGCGGATGCTGGGCGACGCCGGCATCGTCCGCCACCGCGGGAAGATCACCGCGGCCATCGGCAACGCCCGCCAGGCCCAGGAGCTGATCGCGGACGTCGGTTCGATCGACGCCCACGTGTGGTCGTTCGCCCCCGAAGGACACCGCCGGCCGACGGCGTTCTCCGAGGTCCCGGCGCTGACCCCCGAGTCGACGGCGCTGAGCAAGGACCTGAAGAAGCGGGGCTGGCGCTTCGTCGGGCCCACCACCGTCTACGCCTTCATGCAGTCCATGGGCATCGTCGACGACCACGTCGCCGGCTGCTGGGTCCCGCCCGAGACCTAGGAACGACACCTAGGCGCGGCCCACCACGGCGGGGGTGCGCAGCGTCTCCCGGACGATCGTGGTGAGCGGGACCCCGGTCCGCAGCCGGTTCGCCGTCGCCGTCCGCTCGGCGAGCGTCGGGGTGCGGGCCTCGAGGTAGATGACGAGGACGGCGGCGTCGACGGCGGCGGCCTGCTGGGATCGGTACTCCGGAGACTCCGAGAAGCCGACCATCACCGACCCGCGGGTCCGGCGCCCGGCGTCGAGCTCGCCGGCCCAGTAGGTCACCCCGCCGGTCTCGCCCGGCCGGCCGAGCACGTTCTGGTAGATCCGCTCGACGAAGGCCTTGTTGGTCAGCGGGCCGTACCGGTCCACGAACTCGGCCGAACGGGCGAAGCCATCCGACACCTTGGCGAGGCTGACGCCGGCCTGGCGCCGTCCGACCCAGAAGGTGATCCCGGCCCGGTCGGGGACCCGGAGGAAGTAGGCCTGGTAGAGCCGGGTGACGGGGTCGACCACGCCGGCGTGGAGCGGGCCTCGGCGCAGGGCGACGACGAGGTCGGGCAGCGTGTGGGTCCCGGCCTGGAGGCGGCTGACCCAGGTGGACCGCTCGGTCGCCGTCGGCAGCCGGCCGATCATCCACTCGTGGATGCGGTCGACCGCTGCCCCCCACGAGGCGAAGGGCCGCCACCCCTGCGGCGTGGCCGCCGCCGTCGGCGCCGAGTCGGGCCCGATCGCCACCTCGTGGAAGGCGGCGACGCGGAACGTGTAGGCGACGCCGTCGTCGAGCCCGGTGACGACCTGCGTCGTGGCGGTCGAGTCGAAGGTCGTCGGCGCCTGCGGCACCCCGGCGCGGATCGGCGTCACCCGGTACCCGAACAGGCCGGTGCCCCCGGTGTCGGCCGGCGCCGTCCAGCCGAGGC
>DASYLG010000255.1:0-3313 GCA_036009685.1 Iamia sp.
TCCGGTACCTCGCCCTCGGCGACTCGCTGTCGCAGGGCGTCGGGGTGCCCGACGAGGCGACCGGCTCGTTCCCGGCCCTCCTCGCCGAGGAGTGGCGGGCCGACGGGTGCACCGTCGAGATCCAGAACGCCGGGATCAGCGGCTGGACCGCGGCCCAGATCATCACCGACGAGCTGCCGCAGATCGAGGACTTCGATCCGACGGTGATCACGTTCCAGGGCGGCGGCAACGACATCGCCAACGGCGTCACGATCGACCAGTACCGCACCGACGTCGGGACCGTCCTCGATGCTGCCGTCGACAGCGGTGCCCGCGTGCTGGTGCTGTACCAGAACGAGTGGTTCCGGTCGCCCGTCGGGGTGGACTACGGCGACATCGAGCCGCAGCGGGAGGACTTCGACGAGGTCCTGGCCGAGGAGGCCGAAGCACGGGGCGCCGAGATGATCGACCTGCGCGAGATGTACGCCCAGGAGGCCGATGACGAGCTGTGGGTCGAGGACGGCCTCCACCCGACCCCCGAGGTCTACGCGTCCTGGGCCACCGCCATCGCCGACGCCGCCCCCGCTCCCTGTTGAACCGACGCCCGCTCACAGGGTGATGGCGATGGTGCCACGGGTGTGGCCGGGGGCGAAGTGGCGGACGGCCTGGGGCAGCTCGGCCAGGGCGTAGTGGGCGCTGACGACCGGGATGACGAGGCCGGCCTCGACGAGGTCGCGCAGGGCGGCGAGGTCGCTCGCCCGGTCCCGCCGGCCCAGGGGGCGCAGCCGGTGCCGGACGAGCGGTGACAGGGCGCCGGCGCCGAGCCACCTCCGCCCACCCCCGCCCACCAGGACCAGGGTCCCGCTCGCCGTGAGGGCCGTGCGCAGGCCCGAGAGTGACGGCGCTCCGACCAGATCGATGACCACGTCGTAGCGGTCCGGGGTCCGGGTGCAGTCGTCGATCGTGTAGTCGACGACGTGGTCGGCCCCGATCGAACGGACCAGGGCGGTGTTGGTCGTGCTGCAGACACCGGTCACCGTCGCCCCGAACGCCTTGGCGATCTGCACGGCGAACGTCCCGACGCCGCCCGACGCCCCGATCACGAGGACCTGCTGGCCGGGTCGCACCCGCCCCGCGTCCCGGACGGCCCGCAGGGCGGTGGTCCCCGCGACCGGGATGACAGCGGCCTGCTCGAGCGTCAGGTTCGCGGGCGCCCGCTCGAGGCGGTCCTGCGGTACGACGACCTGCTCGGCCAGTGGGCCGGCGCACCAGCCGAAGACCTCGTCACCGGGAGCGAACCCGGACACGCCCGAGCCCACGGTCCGGACCCGACCGGCCAACTCGCGCCGCAGGGCGCGGCGCGAGGGGCGACGGTCGTGGCCCGCGATCGCCCCGGCGTGGACCTCGACGAGGACCTCGTCGGGGGTGATCGGCGTCATCGTGGCCCCTCAGACGCTGACGGGCTCGGGGCGGACGGTCGGGACGGGCTCGCCGTCCGGCTCGAGGGCAGGAGCCGGGTCCGGATCCGGGTCCGGGTCGGGACCCGCCGGCGCACTCCCCGCATGATCGACCGCCACGTGCGGCACCACCCGGTCGAGCCACCTCGGCATCCACCAGTTGCGGCTCCCCAGCAGCTCCATCGTGGCCGGCACGAGCAGCATCCGGACGAGGGTGGCGTCGAGGAAGACGGCCAGCGCCAGGCTGAAGCCGAAGAGCTTCGAGCCCCGGTCGGCCTCGAGGACGAACGAGCCGAAGACGACGATCATGATGGCGGCGGCGGCGGTGATCACCCGGGCCGTGGAGGCCAGCCCGTCGGCGACGGACCGGGTGGCGTCGCCGGTCCGCACGAACTCCTCGCGCACCCGGGAGAGCAGGAAGACCTCGTAGTCCATGGACACGCCGAAGACGATGGCGAACAGGATCAGGGGCAGCGGCGCCTCGATCGGGGCCCCGCTGATGCCGAACAGGTCGGCCCCCCAGCCCCACTGGAAGACGGCCACCACGACTCCGAAGGAGGCGGCGATCGACAGCATGTTCATCACCACGGCCTTGAGCGGCACGAGGATCGAGCGGAACACGATCATCAGCAGCAGGAACGACAGCGAGAGCACGACGCCGAAGAAGACGAAGAGCCGGTCGCCGAGGTAGGCGGTGTAGTCGACGTTGGCGGCAGCGGTGCCGGTGATGTTCACCTCGAGGTCGGCCCCGACGGCGGCGGGGATGACCTCGCCGCGGAGGTGGCTGACCAGGTTCGTGGTGGCCTCGTCCTGCGGCGCCGTGGTCGGGATCAGGGTCATGACCGCCGCGCTCGGGGCGTCGGGGTCGTCGAGCACCGGCTCGGTGACGCCGGCGACGCCGGGGGTGGCGACCAGGGCGGCGCGCAGGCCGTCGACGGCGGCGACCGAGCCGCCCGCCCCCACCTCGGCGGTGACGAGGAAGGGCCCGTTGAACCCGTCGCCGATCCCCTCGGCCAGCAGGTCGTAGGCCGTGCGGGTGGCCGTGCCCTCGGGGTTGTTGCCCTCGTCGGAGAAGCCGAGCCGGAGACCGAGGACGGGTGCCGCCAGCACGAGGAGCACGAGCGTCCCGATCAGCAGCCAGCGCCGGGGGTGGCGCTGGATGGTGCGGCTCCACCGGTAGGCGAGGGTCTCGCTGGCGGGCTTGGCCACCCGGCGGGGCACGACCCGGCGCAGGGCGGGCACCACGAAGCTGGCGAGCAGCAGGAGGACGGCCAGCGCCGCGCCCCCGGCGGCCAGGACCGGCACGCCGATCCCGATGCCGAAGAGGGCCACGGCCACCGAGCCGGCGACCACGACGCCCCGCCAGCGGGTCACCTCGACCCGCGGGCCGGCCACGCCGAGCAGGGCGGGCAGCAGCGTGATCGAGCTGATCATCGTGACCAGCACCGTCACCGAGGCCCCGATGGCCAGGCCCGACAGCGATGCCAGGCCGATCAGCAGGATGCCGAGGAGCGAGAGCACGACCGTGAGGCCGGCGAACACGACCGAGCGGCCGGCGGTGTCGAGGGCCCGCGCCGTCGCCGCTCGGGGCGCCAACCCGGCGTGGAGGCCCTCCCGGTAGCGGACGACGATGAACAGGGCGTAGTCGATCCCCACGCCGAGGCCGATCATGATCGCCACCGTCGTCGAGTGGTCCGGGACGGTCAGGACGGTGCTGAGCAGGGCGGTGAGGCCGACGCCGGCACCGACGCCGGCCACGGCGACGGCGAGGGGCAGGCCCATGGCCAGGACCGACCCGAAGGCGAGGATCAGCACGACCACGGCGAAGGCCAGGCCGATGAACTCGGTCTCGGGCACGGCGGCCTCGCCCAGGGCGG
>DASYLG010000256.1:0-2097 GCA_036009685.1 Iamia sp.
CATGCCCGGCGACAACACCTCCATGAGCGTCGAGCTCATCCACCCGATCGCCATGGAAGACGGGCTCCGCTTCGCCATCCGCGAGGGTGGACGTACCGTCGGCTCCGGCCGCGTCACCAAGATCACCAAGTAGAGCTGAGACCCAAGCGATGGCCGACTCCCAGAAGATCCGGATCCGCCTCAAGGCGTACGACCACGAGATCATCGATCAGTCCACCAAGAAGATCGTCGAGACGGTGCTCCGCACCCAGGCGACCGTCCGTGGACCGGTGCCCCTCCCGACCGAGAAGCACCGCTACACCGTGATCCGCTCGCCCCACAAGTACAAGGACTCCCGGGAGCACTTCGAGATGCGCATCCACAAGCGCCTCCTCGACATCCTCGAGCCCTCGCCGAAGACCGTCGACTCCCTCCAGCGGCTCGAGCTGCCCGCCGGCGTCGACATCGAGATCAAGATCCAGACGGCGTAGCCGGGATCGGAAGGCCAGCACCATGCCCACCACGAACCAGCTGATCCGCAAGCCGCGGAAGCCCCGTCGCAAGAAGAGCAAGACCCCGGCGCTGTCGGGTCACCCCCAGCTCCGCGGCGTGTGCACCCGTGTCACCACCGTGACGCCCCGCAAGCCCAACTCGGCCCTCCGCAAGGTGGCCCGAGTCCGGCTCAGCACCGGCCAGACGGTCACCGCCTACATCCCCGGCGAGGGCCACAACCTGCAGGAGCACTCGATGGTGCTCATCCAGGGCGCCCGCCGCTGGGACCTCTCCGGCGTGAACTACAAGATCATCCGCGGCGCCCTCGACGCCAACGCCGTGCCCGGCCGGACCAACGCCCGCAGCCGCTACGGCACCAAGAAGGGCTGACCCACTCCCTCTGTCCGAACCGGCGATCAGATCCGGCGGGAAACCGCCCGATCTGATCGCCGGTTCGGTCGTTTTGGGCGCGGTACGGTCCCGCCGTGCGTGACCGGGCGATCGTGGCGCTGGCCCGGTTCCTGACTCGGGCCTTCTTCCGGTCGGTCGAGGTCGAGGGCCGACCCCCGCCCGAGGGCCCCGTGGTGCTGGCCGCCAGCCACCTGTACGGCTTCGTCGACCCCGTGGTCCTGGTGGCCCGGCTGGGCCGGTTCCCCCGCTTCCTGGCCAAGGCCACGCTCTGGGACGTGCCCGGGGCCGGCGTGCTGCTCCGCCTCGCCCGGGCCATCCCCGTCCACCGGCCCGAGGACGGGGTCGTCGAGGGGGCCAACGACGGCACCTTCGCCGCCGCCGTCGAGGCCCTGCGCGCCGGTGGCCTGGTGGCGATCTTCCCCGAGGGCACGACCCACGACGAGCCCACGCTCCGCCCCCTGCGCACGGGCGCGGCCCGGATCGCCCTCGACGCCGCCGCCGCCGGCGTGACCAGGGTCAGCGTGGTGCCGGTCGGGGTCACCTACGAGGACAAGGTCGACGTCCGGGGGCGGGCGCTGGTGAGCTACGGCCCGCCGATCCCCGTCGTCGCCCCGGCCCCGGGCGCTGATGCCCGGGCCGCGGTGCGGGACCTGACCGATCGGCTCCAGCGCGCCCTCCAGGACCTGACCCCCCACTTCGCCACCACCGAGGAGGCGCTCGCCCTCCAGGCCGCGGCCACCATCTCGCTCACCGTCGACGGCGATCCACCGCTCCTGGCCGACGTCTCGGCTCGGGCCCGGCGCCTGGCCCGGCTCGAGGACGGCCGTCGTGACGCCCTGGTCGACCTGGTGGCCCGCTACCGCATGCTGCTCGGGTTCGTGGACCTCGACGACGCCGACGTGGCCCGGCGCGACGTGCTCGCCGTGCTGGCCCGGCGGCTCGTCGTGCTCGGCGTCCTGGGCGTGCTCCTGGCCCCCTTCGCCGTCGCCGGCCTGTTCGCCAACCTGGTGCCGGCAGCGCTGGTGCTGGTGGCCGGGCTCGTCGTCCGGGCGCCGGTGTCGAAGGGCACCGTGCGGCTGCTGGTCGCCCTGGTCGCCTTCCCGACCATGTGGGGCGTCTGGGCCTGGCACGACGCCAGCGCCGGCGCACTGGGCGACCTCGCCCGCCGGGTGACCTACCCGGTGGCCCTCGCCGTGGGCCCCGAGCCCACCGACC
>DASYLG010000257.1:0-4740 GCA_036009685.1 Iamia sp.
GCCCGTCGCGCCACCGCGTAGGAGACCCGCCGTGTCCAAGCCCCTCATCCAGACCACCGGTCGCCGCAAGAGCGCCGTCGCCCGCGTCCGCCTCCGCGACGGCGAGGGCAAGATCACCATCAACGGCCGGACCGTCGAGGACTACTTCCCGAACGAGACCCACCGGATGGTGCTCTCGGAGCCGCTGGTCGCCATCGAGGCCACCGAGCGCTACGACATCGACTGCACCATGGGCGGCGGTGGCCCCACGGGCCAGGCCGGCGCCATGCGCCTCGGCATCGCCCGGGCCCTGATCGCCCTGGACGAGGAGTGCCGGCCCGTCCTGAAGGCCGCCGGCTTCCTCACCCGGGACGCCCGGGAGAAGGAGTCCAAGAAGTACGGCCTCAAGAAGGCCCGCAAGGCTCCGCAGTACTCGAAGCGCTAGTCGCGGGCGATCGCCTTCCTCGCGGGTGTCATTCCTCGGCTGGCGCCTCGGATGACAGAGAACTGTGCTTTCCCGCTCTTGGCGCCTCCTTCGTCGGCGCCGGGCCGCTCGGGCCCAGCCGTCCCTGGCTCACGGGGGCCGGAGGGCCCGGCCGTGACCGCGGGGCCCCGCTGGGGGCGGAGCGCCTGATGAGCTGGTGCGCGTCGTGAGCGGAGGTTCGACATGACGCTTCGTTTCGGGACGGACGGGGTGCGGGGGGCGGCCAACACGGAGCTGACGCCTGAGCTGGCTCTGGCTCTCGGTCGGGCCGCGGCGCGGACCCTGGGTCCCGGCCCGTGGGTCGTGGGTCGCGACACCCGAGTCTCGGGGCCGCTGCTCCACGCCGCCTTCGCCGCCGGGCTGGCGTCGGAGGGGGCCACCTCGGTCGACCTCGGCGTCGTCCCCACGCCGACCGTGGCCTTCCTGGCCGCCGCCGACCAGCTGCCCGGCGCCATGATCTCGGCGTCGCACAACCCCTTCGGCGACAACGGCATCAAGCTGTTCCGCAGCGGCGGGGTCAAGCTCGACGACGCCACCGAGGACCGGCTCGAGGCCGACCTCGAGGCCATCGAGGCCGAGGGCATCCCCGGGTCGCCCACCCGGCCCGGCGGCGACCTGGTCGGCGAGCTGCACTCCGCGCCCGACGCCTGGGAGCGCTACGCCCACCACCTCACCCACGACGTGCTCGACGGGCGCTCCCTCGCCGGGCTCAAGGTCGTCATCGACTGCGCCCACGGTGCCGCCTCGCAGATCGCCCCGCAGGTGCTGGCGTCGCTGGGGGCGACGGTCACCGTCCTGCACGCCGACCCGGACGGGACCAACATCAACGACGGGTCGGGCTCGACGCACCCCGAGGCCCTCCAGACCGCGGTCCTGGCCCGGGGCGCCGATGCCGGCCTGGCCTTCGACGGCGACGCCGACCGGGTGCTGGCCGTCGACGCCGGGGGCGAGCTGGTCGACGGCGACCAGCTCATCGCCCTGCTGGCCCTCGACATGCGGTCGCAGGGGCTGTTGCCCGACGACGCCGTGGTCGTCACCGTCATGACCAACCTCGGGTTCCGCCAGGCGATGGCGGCCGAGGGCATCCGGGTGATCGACACGCCGGTGGGCGACCGCCACGTGCTGTCGGCCCTGGAGGAGCACGGGCTGGCGCTCGGCGGCGAGCAGTCGGGCCACATCATCCTCCGCGAGCGGGCCACCACCGGCGACGGCCTGCTGGCCGGGCTGAGCGTGCTCGACGCGGTGAAGCGCTCGGGACGGCCGCTGTCCGAGCTGGCCGCGGTGATGACCCGGCTGCCCCAGGTGCTCCAGAACGTCCGGGTCGCCGGGTCCGCGGCCGAGGCCGTCGCCCGTCTCGCTCCGGACGTGGCCCAGGCCGAGATCGCCCTCGCCGGCCGGGGCCGGGTCCTCGTCCGGGCCAGCGGCACCGAGCCCCTCGTCCGCGTCATGGTCGAAGCCCCCACCCACGACGAGGCCGCCTCCGTCGCCGAGTCGCTCACCTCCGCCCTGGACTGAGCGCCGGGGAGAGGTTCCCGTCCCCGCCCGGGATGGGCGGGGGAGCAGGTCTCGTCACGGCACTAGGTTGCCCCCGGCACGACGATGCCCACACGGGCGAAGGGGATGGTGCGGCATGCGACGAGGCCTCGGTCTGGTGCTGGCTCTGGGACTGCTGGTGGGCGGCGCGGCCGCCTGCAGCGACGACGACGACGGGGACACGGCCACGGAGTCGACGACGACGACGGCGCCCGGCGGCGGGCAGGAGACGACGACCACGGCGGCCACCGGCGGCGGGCAGGAGACGACCACCACGGCGGCCACCGGCGGCGACCAGGAGACGACCACGACGGCGGCCACGGGCGGCGACCAGGAGACGACGACCGAGGGCGAGGTGGCAGCGGCCAACGACGCCCTCATCCAGGAGTACTGCGACGCCGTCGAGGCCAACAACGACGCGCTCGACGCCAGCGCCGCTGCTCCCGGCGACGAGGCCGCCCAGGACGCCCTCGAGGCGGCCAGCCTCCGCCTGGGCGACGCCTCCACCGCCCTGTCCCCCGAGGTCGAGAGCTTCACGCCGGCCCAGCAGCAGCAGTTCGAGGACTGCAGCGACGCCCTCGAGGGCTGATCGGCACCAACGAGGGACCTCCCGGATTCCAGCGGGGCCGGTCGGACCTACGGTGCGCCCATGGGCATGCGACGAGGTTTGGCCGGGGTGCTGGTGCTGGGACTGGTGGTCGGAGGGGCCGCCGCGTGCAGCGACGACGACGACGGGGGCGGCGCGGCCACCGAGACGACGACGACCCCGGCGGACGGCGGGGGCGACGAGGAGACGACGACCGAGAGCGAGGTAATGGCGGCCAACGACGCCGTCATCCAGGAGTACTGCGACGCCAAGGACGCCTACAACGCCCTCCTCGACGAGTCGTTGGCCGACCCGGAGAACGGCGACCTCCAGGACCAGCTGCGCGACGCCAGCGGCCGTCTGGGCGAGGCGTCCGACGCTGTCGCACCTGTCGTCGAGAACTTCACCCCCGAGCAGCAGGCCCAGTGGGAGGAGTGCCAGGCGGCGTGAGCCAGACGGCCGCCGATGAGGGGGCACGGCTCACTCGGTAGCATCGGTCGGTCGTCCACGAACCCTGGAGCGCTGCATGTGCGGCATCATCGCGGTGGCCCGCCGCACCAGCGAGAGGACCCCGCCCGAATCGGGCGTCGTGCTCGGCCTGGTGCAGGGCACGGCCGACCTGGTCACGTCGTGCAAGATCGGCCGTGACGGCCGCGGTCCGCTCGACACCGTCGCCGCCCGGCTGACCGAGGCCGACGCCCTCCTCCGGGGCACCCCGGGGGTCCGGGCCCTGCTGGCCGACGGCGCCCTCGTCGCCGGGCTGGAGGCCGCCCTGTCCGAGCTGGCCGGCGCCATCGCCGCCCTCGACGGCCGGCTCGACGAGGTCCTGGCCGACCGGCCCACGGCCGAGCAGGAGGAGATCGCCTCGTCGCTGGTCGCCGTGCGCGACGGCGCCTGGGCCATCGGCCGCGACCGGCTCCGCACCGCCCGGGCCGTCACCGGCCTGGCCGGGCTGGGGGCCACCAGCGCCGCCGTCGAGTCCATGACGTCGGTCCAGCTGGCCCTGTCGGCCCTCGACCGTCTCGAGGTCCGGGGTCGCGACTCGGCCGGCATCAGCATCCTCGTCTCCGGCCACGACCTCGATCTCGACGCCCCCGACGTGGCCGCCGCCCTGGTGGCCCGGGGCGACGACCCCACCTACGGCTCGGGCTCGGTCCGCGCCGCCAACGGCTGCCTCTCGTTCGTGTACAAGGCGGCGGCCGAGATCGGCGAGCTGGGCGACAACTCGGCCGACCTCCGCAGCGCCATCGCCGGCGACGGCCTGCTGGCCCGGGCCATCGCCGCCGACGGGTCCGAGGCCCTGGTCCTCGGGCACACCCGCTGGGCCAGCGTCGGGATCATCTCCCAGGCCAACGCCCACCCGGTGAACAGCGACGAGGAGGAGGCCCTCGCCACCCCCTTCGTCAACGCCGCTCTCAACGGCGACATCGACAACTTCGCCGACCTCAAGGCCGAGGCCGGGCTCCGGATCGCCACCGAGATCACCACCGACGCCAAGGTCATCCCGACCCTCGTCAGCCGGGCCCTGGCGGCCGACGGCCCCGCCGGCGCTACGCCGAGCGAAACCGCCGCCACCCCGGCCCCCGCCCCTGACGGCGGCGGCTCCGCCGCCACTGCGGCCATCGCCGAAGCCTTCCGCCGGACGGTCACCCGCTTCGACGGCTCGGTGGCCATCGCCGCCTCGGTCGCCGACGACCCCCAGACCCTCCTCCTCGCCCTCCGGGGCAGCGGCCAGGCCCTCTACGTCGGGTTGGCCGACGACCTCTTCCTGGTTGCCTCCGAGCCCTACGGAGTGGTCGAGGAGTGCACCACCTACCTTCGCATGGACGGCGAGACGGCGGCCGACCCCGCCGACCCCGCCGGCAGCCGGGGCCAGGTCGTCGTGCTCGACGCCCGCCGGGCCGGCTCGATCGAGGGCGTGCGGCGGCTGTCCTACGCCGGTGCCGACCTGCCCGTCACCCCCGACGACCTGGCCCGGGCCGAGGTCACCACCCGCGACATCGACCGGGGCGACAACCCGCACTTCCTGCTCAAGGAGATCAGCGAGTCGCCGTGGTCGTTCCGCAAGACGCTGCGGGGCAAGATCACCACCGGGGCCGACGGCGCCCTCGAGGCCCGCCTCGGCCCCGAGACGCTGCCCGACGCCACCCGCAAGGGG
>DASYLG010000258.1:0-4744 GCA_036009685.1 Iamia sp.
ACGTCTCCCGGCGCCGCCGACGACGCGAGGTTTGAGCGATTTCCCACCGTCACGGTGGTGAATCGCTCAAAGCTGGCGGTATCGAGGGGGTGGGCGCGGGCGAGGCGGCGGGCGTCGCGGACGGTGAGGGGGACCGGGTCCCAGCCGAGGAGGTGGCCGAGGTGGGCGACCGGCGGGGCGCCGGGCAGCTCGCCCAGCACGGAGCCGGGCGGCCCGGCGGCGACGACCCGGCCGGCGCCGAGGACGACGGCCCGATCGGCCATGGGCCCGGCCCGCTCGAGACGGTGCTCGGCCAGCACGACGGTGGTGCCCAGGTCGTCGGCCAGGCGGGCCACGGCGGCCAGCACGTCGTCGGCCCCCTGGGGGTCGAGCATCGAGGTGGGCTCGTCGAGGACGAGCACCGCCGGCCCGGCGGCCAGGGCCCCGGCCACCGCCGCCCGCTGGCGCTCGCCGCCCGACAGCGTGGCGGGGGAGCGGTGGCGCAGGTGGGCGATGCCGACGGCGTCGAGGACCTCCTCGACCCGCCGGCGCATCTCGGGCCCGGGCACGCCCAGGTTCTCGAGGGCGAAGGCCACGTCGTGCTCGACCTCGTCCACGACGACCTGGGCCTCGGGATCCTGGTGGACGAAGCCCACGGTGCCGGCCATGTCGCGGGGCCGGAGACCGGCCACCTCGGTGCCACCCACCACGACCCGGCCCCGGAACCGCCCGCCGGTGCTCCGGGGCACCAGGGCGTTCACCGTGCGCAGCAGCGTGCTCTTGCCCGACCCGCTGTCGCCCACCAGCACGACGACCTCGCCGTCGGCCACCTCCAGGTCGACGCCGTCGAGGACGGGCGCCCCCTCGGGGTAGGCGAAGCCCACGTCGTCCCAGACGACCGACCCCCGCCCGCTCATGATCGGGCCTCGATGGCGGCGGGGGACTCGGCGACGTGGAGGGCCGGCGGCGACGACGCCGCCGGGGGGATCGCCGCCGGCAGGGCCAGGCCCACGAGGGCGATCGCCGGCACGACGGGCAGACCGGGCCAGCGGAGCGGGAGGACGGCCGGGTCCCAGGCCAGGTCGTGGACGTCGGCCACGGCGCACGCCGCCAGCACGACGGGCACCGCCAGCACGCCGGTCACCACCAGGGCGTCGCGCCGGGTGAGCCGGCGGGGTCGGTAGCGGGTGGGGGCCGACCGGCCGCTGAGCACGACGGCGGCGACGAGGGCGACCACGGCCACCGCGGCCAGCACCCCCGCCACGCCCCCCGACTGCCCGACGAGGGCGACGACGGAGGAGGCCAGGCCCAACAGGGCCACGCCGGAGAGCCCGGCGGCGAGCCGGTCGAGCGGCTGGGGCCGCACCCGCCCGTAGCCGCGCGAGTCCATCGACTCGGCCAGCCGCACCGCCCGCTCGAGCCCCGTCTCCAGCACCGGCAGGGCGAGACGTAGGGTCCGGCCCCGACGGACGCGGACCCCGCCGGTCCGGGCCCGATCGGCCTCGCGGGCGGCGGTGGCGGCGTCGAGGGTCGAGGGCACGAAGGCCATGGCGACGGTGAGGACCAGGCCGGGCTCGTGGAACGCCCGGGGGGCGGCGCCCAGCAGCTCGTGGTGCGACGCCACCGCGTTGAAGGCCCCGAAGGTGGCGATGATCCCGACGACCACGAGGCTGTCGATGGCCGTCTGCAACACGACCGCCTGCGAGATGGCGCCGCCGATCGAGAACCCGCCCAGGGCGGTGGGCAACGTCGCCTGCGGGAGGGCGACGAGCGCCGAGCCGCCGGATCCGGGGTCGAGCGGCGTGGTCAGCCCGATCAGCAGCACCCGCAGGACGCCGAAGGCCACCGCCATGGCGAGGACCACGGGGAAGGCCCGCGACAGCGATCCCGGCCGTCGGTGCCTCTCGACCACCAGCCACACGACCGCCAGGGCGATGGCCACGAGCAGCGGGTTCCGCGCCAGCTGCAGCGACACCGTGACGGCGATGGCCCAGACCAACCAGGTCACGGAGTGGAGGGGGGTGGTCACGGTGCGGGCGTCTCCTCGGCCCTCGGCGGGTTCCGTGGCCGCGGCCACCCTCGCCGGCCGGACCCGGGGGCACGACCTTGCGCTCAAAGCCGCAGGCCGTCGGTCTTTGACCGGTGGAGGGGCCGTCCGTAACCTACGGCCCCAGCAGAGGTCGTCCGCAACCCCGGATGGTGCGGCGGTCGTGCTCCGGGACCCGACAACCCGGTGCGACGGGGGAAGCCGGTGCGAGACCGGCGCTGACCCGCAGCTGTGAACGGCCTCCGGGCCGTGAGCCAGATGACCCGCCCCTGCCGCCGGCCCGCCCGGCTTCCCTGTTCACGTCGCGCCCCACCGGGGGCGCGGCCCCGCCGCTCCTCGAGGATTCGGGAGCACAGGAGGCCCTTCCCCATGCGCTTGCGCACCCGTCTGCTCACGAGCGCTGCCGTCCTCGGCACGCTCGTCGTCCCCCTGGTGCCCGGCGCACCCGTCAGTGCGGCTCCCACGCCGCGCTCCACCCCGGCGATCGACGACGCCGTCGCCTGGCTGGAGACCCAGCAGCAGGCCGACGGCGGGTTCGAGGTCGGGATGTTCCCCGGCTTCGAGACCCCCGACGCCATCCTCGCCCTGGCGTCTGCCGGCCAGACGTCCGAGGACTGGGACACCGAGGAGGCCCTCGCCGCCGTCGAGGCCGTGCACACCGACCCCGTCGGGGCCATGCCCAAGGACGCCCTCGACTCGGTCGACGACTGGGTCGACTCGGTGCAGGGGAGCGAGGCCACCGTCGGCGCCAAGGCCCAGCAGGCCGCCAAGGTGATCGTCCTCGTCGCCGCTCCCCTCGGCCTCGACGAGGCGGACTTCGACCCGTCGGGTGACACCGAGGCCGCTGTCGACCTCCTCGGCGCCATCAACGCCGCCCAGGGCGACGGCAGCTTCCCGGGGGTGACCTCCACCGGCAAGGCCTACGTCGTGTGGGCCTTCGCCGCCCTGGAGATCACGGTGCCCGAGGGCCTGCTCGCCGCCATCGCCGTCGGCCAGCAGGCCAACGGCGGGTTCAACTTCTCGGGCGACCCCACCGGCACCGGCTTCGACCCCGACATCACCGCCGCCGTGATCAGCGCTCTGGCCACCGCGGGCAAGACCACGGCCAACGACGTCACCCTCCGCAAGGCGGTCGTCGGCCTCGCCCTCCAGCAGCGCTGGAACGGCGAGTGGGCCGGCGAGTTCGACGACGGCAACGCCAACTCGACGGCCGTCACCGTCGAGGCCATGGCGGCCCTGGGCGCGCCGCCCGAGCTCCCGTGCTGGCGCAACGCCGCCGACACCCGGCTGAGCGGCCTGCCCTACCCGTCGCCGATCGAGGCCATCCTGGCCCGGCAGGACGACCCGACGGGCCGCTTCACGAGCCCGTCGGACGGCTTCGGCGTCAACACCTTCGCCACCTCGCAGGCCATCCAGGGCCTGGCGGCGGCCGAGGGCCAGTGGCCCTACGAGGGCACCGGCTGCACGGCCGTCGAGGCGTCCGGCAACCGGCGGACGGTGAACGCCCTCTACATCGACCTCCTCGTCCGTCTGAGCGACGAGGCCGGGGCCGTCTACTGGACCCAGCAGTTCGACGGCGGCCTGAAGCCCGCCCTCCTCGCCAAGCGCTTCACCGGCACGCCGGAGTACGCCGGCCGGGTGGTCGAGCGGCTGTACCAGCAGTACCTCGGGCGGTCGGCCACGCCGCAGGAGCGCCAGCTCGGCGCCGACCTGGTCATCTCCGGCCGGCGGGTCACCCTCGTCGCCACGCTGCTCGGCACCAACGAGTACTACGACGCCACCGCCCCGACCTTCCCGTCGGGCCCGCCCACCACGGAGACGTGGGCCCGGGCCGTGTACCAGTCGGCGATGGGCCGGCCGGCCAGCGAGGCCGACATCGACTACGTCGAGGCCCAGCTGGCGGCGGACAAGGCGCGGTCCTTCATCGCCCGGGGCCTGCTGCGCTCGGCCGAGGGCCGGGGCGTCCAGGTGCGCGACATCTACCGGCAGCTCCTGCGGCGCAACCCGTCGGCCGCCGACCGCGCCTACTGGGGCGGCGAGCTGGCCCGCGGCGTCAGCCCCGAGCGGCTGGTGACCCTCATCGCCGGCTCGGCCGAGTACCGGGCGAGCACCCAGGCCTGATCGTGGCCCCGTCGTCGCCCCCACCGGTCCCCGCGCCCCTCCGGGCGCGAGGCCGGGCGCTCCTGCTGCTCACCGTCCTGGTCGCGCTGGTGGCCTTTGGCGGGGTGGTCGGTGGGCCGGCGCGGGCGGCGTCGGCCACGGTCGGCGCGCCGGTGGCCTGCGAGGCCCGGGCCGGGGCTGCGACCCTCGCCGTCGTCGTCGTGTTCAGCGGCGGCCAGACCCGCACCCGGTGCACGGAGCCGGGGGGCAGCGGCATCGACGTGCTGCGGCGCGCCGGCTTCGCACCCATCACCCAGGGCTTCGGCTCGGAGGGGGGCGACTCGGCGGTCTGCGCGGTGAAGGACCCCGACACCGGGACCATCGAGGGCTGCAACACCGGGCCGGACTGCCTGACCTGCCTCCAGCCCGACTCGTGGGGCTACTTCCCGGCCTACCGGTACTCGCAGATCGGCGCCGGCAGCACCCAGCCCGGCGCCGGCACGATCGAGGCCTGGCGCTGGGGCCGGTCGACGAGCTGGACCGGCAGCCGGCCCTCGGCCGCCGACGTGTGCGACGAGCCCGACCCCGAGCCCCCGCCGGACACCGACCCTCCGACCA